>NZ_JACBIU010000029.1:0-63840 GCF_013839555.1 Nocardia sp. GTS18
CCGCCGGGTCCTCCGGGCCCACCCGGCCCGGTGGTCCCGGTGGGCCGGGTGGGCCCGGAGGACCCGGCGGTGGTCCCGGTGGACCCGGAGGGCCCGGGGGACCTGGCGGAGGTACCGGCGGTAATACCACCAACAACAACAGTGGCAACACCACCAACACCAACAGTGGCAACACGACGAACAATCAGGGCAACGGGGACAACGAGATTTTCAGCCCCGACATTCTCACCGGCGATGTGCTCAACAATCCCGTGAGCAATGTGCTCAACGGTAATCCGCTCAGCAACGTGCTCAACGGGACAAATCTGGGCGGCGTGAATCTCGGTGATATCGCGAATGTCGGCAACGTGGGCGACGTGCTGAGCAACGTCGGCAATCTCGGCGACACCCTGAGCAATATCGGCAGCCTCGGTGACACGCTCAACGACGTGGGCAACCTGACCAACTCGGTCGGCGACATCAGCGGTCTCGGCGACGTGACCAACACCGTCGGAAACCTCGGCGACATCACCGGAATCGGCGATGTGATCGGCGGCGGCAACACGATCGGCGATGTCACCAACCTCATCAGTGGTGCCGACGTCGGAGATCTGCTGAGCGGCAGCACGGTTGGTGATGTCACCAACCTGGTCAGCGGTGCGAACATCGGCGATATCGCCAACGGCAGCACTCTCGGTGACATCACCGGTATCAACGCGCTCAACCAAGCTGCCCAAATCGCGACCGAAATGACCGACGCCTTCAACGCCGTGCAAATCGGCGACGCCTTCCTCGGCAACCTCAGCGCCCCCGTCACGGTGGTATCCGGTTCCCTCGGCGGCGTGAGCGGCGTCCTCAACGGCATCAGCCCGATCAGCAATATCTTCAACGATTTCAGTGATATCGGCGATGTGGGTCATGTGCTCGAGGAGCTGGCCATCGGCAATTTCGTTTCCGCGCTCAACAATGTGGGGAATGTGGGTGACGTGATCGGATCCGCCGGGGATATCAGCGGAATCGGTTCCGTGGGTGATGTGAGCAATGTGGTGGGGAATGTGGTCACCGATGTCGGTTCCGTCGGAGATGTGCTCGGTGATGTGACGAATACCGGTGATGTGGTCGGCGGCGTGCTCAACGGCGCCGGCTCGATCGGCGATGTGACCAATGTGGTGAATCAGGTTGTGGGCGACCAGAACCTGAGCAATGTGCTCAACGGGGCCGGGTCTGTGGGTGACGTGATCGGGGATGTCACGAATGTGGGGTCGGTGTCGGAGGTGCTGAACGAGGTGGGCTCGGTCGGCGAGGTGACCAACACGGTGGGGGATGTGAGCAATGTTGTCGGGTCGGTTGCGGGTGACATCGGGTCGATCGGTGAGGTGAGTGAGGTTGTCGGTGGGGTCGGCAACGTGAGCAACGTGGTCGGGGATCTCACCGAGGTGGGCAATATCGGCAGCGTGGTCGGCTCTGTCGGCGACGTCACCCAGAACATCGGTGATGTCACCGGGATCGGCGGGTCTGTGGGTGATGTGCTGTCCGACATCGGAAGTGTCGGCGGGGATGTGGGTTCCATCGGTGATGTGAGCACTGTGGTCGGTGACGTGGTCGGCGGGGATGTCGGCAACGTGATCGGCGGCGATGTGAGCAATGTCGTCAACGACGTGGTCGATGGCGACGTCCTCGGCTCCGTCGTTTCCGTGGGTGACGTGACCGATGTGGCCGGCACTGTCATCGGCGGTGATGTGCTCGGTTCGGTCGGCGACATCGGTTCCGTCGGTGACGTTCTCGAGGGCGGCATCGGCAACGTGACCCAGTCGATGGGCGACCTCACCGGAATCGCCGGTTCGGTCGGCGAGGTAACCGGCATCGCAGGCGACTTCACCGGTGTAGCAGGCGATCTCGCCTCCATCGGCGACATCTCCGGCGTAGCGGGCGACCTCACGAATACCGTCGGCGACCTCACCGCGGTCGGCGGCGACCTCGGCGCCGTGACCAACACGGTCGGTGACCTGACAGCGGTCGGTGGCGACCTCGGCTCGATCAGCGACGTGACCAGTACGGTCGGCGACCTGACCGGCGTCGGCGGAGACCTCGGTTCGATCAGCGAAGTCACCGGCGTGGCAGGCGATCTCACAAACACGGTCGGCTCCGTAAGCGACGTGACCGGTGTCGCCGGCGACCTGATCGGCACGGCAGGCGACATCGGTTCCGTCAGCAACGTGGTCGGCGATGTGGGTTCGGTCGGCGGCGACGTCGTCGGCTCCGTCGGCGACATTACCGGCATCGCGGGTTCGGTCGGTGAGGTCACGGGCGTAGCGGGCGACCTCACCAACACCTTCGGCGATGTGACCAACACTGTTGGGTCCGTCGGCGACATCACCGGCGTAGCAGGCGATCTCGTCGGCGGTGACGTCTCCGGTGTCGCCGGAGACGTGATCGCCTCGGTCGGTGATGTTTCCGGTATCGCCGGCGACGTGAGCGGTGTCGCGGGCGACGTCACCGGCGTGGCCGGCGACGTCATCGGTACCGCGGGCGACATCGGATCGGTGAGCAGTGTGGTCGGCGATGTCGTCGGCGGCAATGTGGTCGGCGATGTGTCCGGCGTAGCGGGCGACCTCACCAACACTTTCGGCGACGTGACGTACACCGTTGGTTCCGTAGGCGACATCACCGGTGTCGCAGGCGATCTCGTCGGTTCCGTCAGCGACGTGTCCGGCGTAGCCGGGGATGTGACCGGCGTGGCAGGCGATATCGGTTCCGTCGGCGACGTGGTCGGTGGTGATGTGATCGGCTCGATCGGCGACGTCACCGGCATTGCAGGCGACGTGAGCGGCGTCGCGGGCGACGTGACCCAAACCGTCGGCGATATCGGCAGCGTCGGCGGTGACCTGACCCAGAGCGTCGGCGACATCGGCAGCGTCGGCGGTGACCTGACCAACACCATCGGATCGGTCGGCGATCTCACTGGCATCGCAGGCGACTTCACAGGAGTCGCGGGCGACCTGACCCACACCGTCGGTGGCGACCTCACCGGAATCACCGGGGACCTCACCAACGTCGGCTCCGTAGGCGACCTCACCGGCATCGGTTCGATCGGCGACCTGACCGGTGTGGCGGGCGACCTCACCAACACCGTCGGTTCCGTCGGCGACGTGACGAACGTGGTGGGCGACGTCGCTTCAGTCGGCGGCGACTTGACCAACACCATCGGCTCCATCGGTGATATCACCGACGTCGGCTCGATCAGCGAGGTCACCGGGGTAGCCAGCGATCTGACCGGCGTCGCTGGTGACGTGAGCGGTGTTGCCGGCGACCTGACGAATACGGTCGGCTCGGTCGGCGATGTGGCGAACAACCTGACCGGCGTCGCGGGCGACGTAACGGGTGTGGCGGGCGACCTCACCAACACCGTCGGCTCGGCCGGAGACCTGACCGGTGTGGCAGGCGACGTACTCGGCAACTCGGGCGACATCACCGGAGTCGCGGGCGATGTAGTCGGTTCGGTGGGCGACGTGACGCAGACCGTCGGCGACGTCTCGGGCATCACGGGCGAGATCGGCGACGTAACCGGCGTCGGCGGCGACATCCTCGGCACCGTCGGCTCCATCAGCGACGTCACCAACATGGTCGGCGATATCTCCGGTGTAGCAGGCGATCTCACTTCGACCGTCGGTGATGTGACCGGTATGGCCGGCGACATCTCGGGTGCCGCAGGCGATCTTACGAACACCGTCGCCTCAATCGGTGATTGGACGAACACCGTCGGTGACATCACCGGCGTCGGCGGTGACCTGCTCAGCGACGTGACCGGTACGGTCGGCTCCGTCGGCGACGTGTCGGGCGTCGCGGGTGACCTGACGAACTCGATCGGCGACATCTCGGGTGTGGCAGGCGATCTCACTCAGTCCGCCGGCGACGTGACCGGCGTGGCCGGCGACCTGACGAACACCATTGGCTCGGTCGGCGATTGGACCAATACGGTCGGTGATGTCACCGGCATCGCGGGCAGCGTGGTCGGCGATGTGACCGGCGTTGCAGGCGACCTCACTCAGAGCATCGGCGACGTGAGCGGAGTCGCCGGCGACCTCACCCAGACCGTGGGCGACGTGAGCGGCGTTGCGGGCGATGTGTCCGGCGTGGCGGGCGATCTGACTCAGACCGTGGGCGACGTAAGTGGAATCGCCGGAGACGTCACCGGCGTGGCAGGGGATCTCACCAACACTGTCGGCTCGGTCGGCGATCTCACCAGCACGGTCGGAGATCTGACCGGTGTGGCCGGAGACGTGTCGGGGGTCGCAGGCGATCTGACCGGCGTGGCAGGGGACCTGACGCAGACGGTCGGTTCGATCGGCGACGTCACCGGTGTCGCGGGCGATCTCACCAACACGATTGGCGATCTGACCGGCATCGCGGGTGATGTGTCCGGTGTCGCGGGCGACCTGACGAACACGGTCGGCGATGTGAGCGGCACCGTGGGCTCCGTGGGCGACTGGACCAACACCGTGGGCGACTTGACCGGTGTGGCCGGTGACCTCACCAACACCGTCGGCTCCGTCGGCGACCTGACAGGTGTCGGTGGCGACCTGATCGGCTCGGTCGGCGACGTGAGCGGCGTGGCAGGCGATCTGACCAACACCGTAGGCAACATCAGCGACGTGACCGGTCTCGCCGGCGATCTCACCAACTCGGTAACCGGTGTCGCAGGGGATGCGGGCAGTGTGGTCGGTTCGGTCGGCGACGTCACCGGTGTCGCGGGCGACCTCACCAACACTGTTGGCTCCGTGGGTGATTGGACGAACACGGTCGGCAACCTCACCCAGTCCGTGGGCGACGTGACGGGCGTAGCGGGCGACCTCACTCAGTCGGTCGGCGACATCAGCGGAGTCGCGGGTGACCTGACCGGAGTGGCGGGCGATCTGACGCAGACGGTCGGCAACATCAGCGATGTCACGGGCATCGCGGGTGACCTCACCGGTGTCGCCGGGGATCTGACGAACACAGTCGGTTCGATCAGCGACGTGACCGGGGTCGCGGGTGATCTCACCAATACGGTCGGCTCGGTGGGTGACGTGACCGGTGTTGCGGGCGACCTCACGCAAACGGTAGGCGATGTGACCGGAACCGTTGGCTCCGTCGGTGATTGGACCAACACGGTCGGCAATCTGACCCAGTCGATCGGCGATGTCTCTGGGGTCGCGGGTGATCTGACCGGTGTGGCCGGTGACCTCACCAACACAGTCGGCTCGGTCGGCGATATCGCGGGTGTGGCAGGCGATCTGACGCAAAACGTCGGCGACATCACCGGTATGACCGGCGATCTCACCGGCGTCGCCGGGGATCTGACCCAAACCGTCGGCTCGGTCGGCGACGTGACCGGAGTGGCGGGCGATCTCGCGCAGACGGTCGGCAACATCGGTGACGTGACGGGTGTCGCCGGCGATGTCCTCGGCTCCGTCGGCGATGTGACCGGAACCGTTGGATCCGTCGGTGATTGGACCAACACCGTGGGCGACGTAACCAACGCCGTCGGCTCTGTCGGCGACGTGACCAACACGGTGGGCGATCTGACCGGCGTCGCGGGCGATCTCACCCAGACCGTCGGCAACATCAGCGACGTGACCGGCGTCGCCGGGGATCTCACCCAGACCGTTGGGGCCGTCGGCGACGTGGCGGGCGTGGCCGGCGATCTCACCAACACGATCAGCGATGTGACCGGCACCGTCGGATCCGTCGGCGACATCACCGGCGTGGCCGGAGATCTCACCGGCGTCGGCGGCGACCTGCTCAGCGACATCACCGGCAACACAGGCGATCTCACCGGTGTGGCGGGCGCCCTGACGCAGACGGTCGGTTCGATCAGCGACGTGACCGGTGTCGGTGGCGACCTCGTCGGGGACGTGACTGGAATCGCGGGCGATTTGACCGGCAACTCCGGTGACCTGACCGGCATTGCAGGTGACCTCACCGGGGTGGCGGGCGACCTGACCGGGTCCGTCGGTTCGATCGGCAACGTGACCGGCGTCGGCGGTGACCTCCTCAGCGACCTCACCGGCAATTCGGGCGACCTGACCAACACGGTCGGCGACATCACCGGTGTCGCCGGTGATCTACTCACCAACTCGGGCGACATCAGCGGTGTTGCAGGCGATTTGACCAACACTGTCGGTGATGTGAACGGTGTCGCAGGTGGCTTGGTCAACAATGCCGGTGACATCACCGGCGTGGCGGGTGATCTGGTCGGCTCGGTCGGCGACATCACCGGCAATACAGGCGATTTGACTGGCATCGCTGGTGACATCACCGGCGTGGCGGGCGGTCTCGTCAACGGGGATGTGACGGGTGATCTGATCGACGGCACGGTCGGTGACATCACCGGCGGCCTGGTGAACGGGGACGTGACCGGTATCGCGGGCGATCTGACCGGCGTGGCGGGCGGCCTTGTCAACGGGGATGTGACGGGCGATCTCATCGACAACACCGGCACGATTGCCGGGGTCGCAGGTGATGTGATCGGCAACAGCGGCGACATCACCGGTGATCTGATCGACGGTGAGGTGACCGGCATCGCGGGCGATCTGACCGGCGTGGCGGGCGGTCTCGTCAACGGGGATGTGACCGGCGATCTCATCGACAACGCGGGCACCGTCACCGGCGTCGCGGGCGACCTGGTCGACACCGGCGATATCAGCGGAATCGCGGGCGATCTCGTCGGCTCGGTCGGCGACATCGGCAACAGCGGTGACCTGACCGGCGTCGCGGGCGACGTGATCGGCAACAGCGGCACCATCGCAGGCGACCTGGTCGACAACTCTGGCGACATCATCGGGACCGTCGGAGACATCTCCGGAGTCGCGGGGGATCTCACCGGCGTGGCGGGGGATCTCACCGGAAACACCGGGGACCTCACCGGCGTCGCCGGCGATCTGACCGGCGTGGCGGGCGGCCTGGTCAATGGCGACGTGACCGGCGATCTCATCGACAACCCCGGCGATATCACCGGTGGTCTGATCAATGGTGACGTGACCGGCGACCTGATCGACGGCACCGTCGGCGACCTCACGAACGTCGGCAACATCAGCGATATCACCGGCGACCTCGTGGACGTGACGGGCGTGGTGGGTGGCCTCGTCAACGGCGACGTGCTCAGCGACATCACCGGCAATACCGGTGATCTGACCGGCGTGGTCGGCGATATCACCGACAACGGCGACATCGGCGGCGTGATCGGTTCGGTCGGTGACATCACCGGCAACAGCGGCGACCTCACGGGCGATCTGCTGGACAACACGGGCGACATCGGCGGCACGGTCGGTGACATCACCAACTCGGGTGACATCGGAGGCCTAATCGGCTCGGTAGGCGACATCACCAACAACGGCGATATCGCCGGCCTAGCAGGAGGACTCGTGAACAACACCGGAGACGTGGTCGGTGACATCACCGGCAACAGCGGAGATCTGACAGGCATCGCGGGCGGCTTGGTGAACGGCGACATCACCGGCGACCTGCTCGACAACTCGGGCACCGTGGTCGGCGATCTGGTCGACAACTCGGGCGCGATCGGCGGCGTCGTCGGCGACATCACCAACACGGGCGAGCTCATCGGGGACATCACCGGCAACAGCGGTGACCTGACCGGCGTCGCGGGCGACCTGGTCGACAACTCCGGCGGGATCCTGAGCGACATCACGAACAACGGTGATATCGCCGGTGTCGCAGGAGGTTTGGTGAACGGCGACCTCACGGGTGTGGCCGGCGACCTCGCCGCAGGCCTGGTCAACGGCGATATCACCGGTGTAGCAGGCGATCTCACCGGCGACCTGCTCGACAACAGCGGTGACATCGGTGGCCTCATCGGCTCGGTCGGTGACATCACCGGTGCGGGCGATGTCACCGGAGTCGCGGGCGATCTGACCGGCGTGGCGGGCGGCCTGGTGAACAACACCGGTGACATCACCGGCGACCTGCTCGACAATTCGGGCGCCATCGGTGGCGTGGTCGGCGACCTCACGAACACGGGCGACCTCACTGGCGGCCTTGTCAACGGCGACCTCACCGGTGACCTGATCGACGGCGATTTCACTGGCGCTGCAAGCGATCTCATCGACAACACCGGTGGCATCGGCGGCCTCATCGGCTCCGTCGGTGACATCACCGGCAACACGGGTGATCTCACCGGCGTGGCGGGCGACCTGACCGGCGGACTGGTCAACGGCGATCTCACCGGCGATCTGGTCGACGGCGATCTGACAGGTATCGCCGGCGGCCTCGTCAACGGAGACATCACGGGAGATCTGCTCGACAACTCGGGCGATTTGACCGGTGTGGCAGGCGATCTCACTGCGGGCCTTGTCAACGGCGATGTTGTGGGCGACCTGGTCGACGGTGACATCACGGGTGGTTTGGTGAACGGCGATTTGACCGGTGTCGCAGGCGATCTCACCGCAGGCCTTGTCGGCGGCGACGTTGTGGGCGACGTGGTGGGCGGTGACTTGACCGGCGTCGCAGGCGGTTTGGTGAACGGCGATGTGCTCAGCGACCTCACCAACACCGGTGACATCACGGGCATCGCGGGTGGCCTGACCTCGAACACAGGCGACATCACCGGCGGTCTGGTGGGTGGCGACGTTGTCGGTGACATCACCGGCGATCTCATCGACAACTCCGGCGACATCGGTGGCTTGGTCGGCTCGATCACCGATAACGACATCACTGGTGGCCTCGTGAACGGCGATGTGATCGGGGACGTCACCGGCGGTCTGGTCAACGGAGACGTCACCGGCGATCTCATCGACGGTGGCCTTGCCGGTCTCGTGAACGGAGACGTGACGGGTGACCTGATCGACGGCGACATCTCAGGTGTGGCAGGCGACATCACCGGCGTCGCGGGTGGCCTGATCTCGAACGCGGGCGACATCACCGGCAGCCTGGTGGGTGGCGATGTGATCGGCGATGTCACCGGCGATCTGGTGGACGGCGACTTGACCGGCGTCGCAGGCGATCTCACTGCCGGCCTGGTGAACGGCGACGTGGTCGGCGACGTCACTGGTGGCTTGGTGAACGGGGACGTGACCGGCGATCTCATCGACGGTGGCCTCGTAGCCGGCCTGGTCAACGGCGATATCACCGGCGACTTGCTCGACGTGACGGGCGGCCTCGTCAACGGCGATGTGACGGGTGATCTGGTCGACGGCGACATCACGGGCATCGCGGGCGGGCTGGTCTCGAACACCGGTGACATCACCGGCGGACTGGTGAACGGCGATCTGACCGGTGTTGCGGGTGACCTCACCGCAGGCCTGGTGAACGGGGATGTAACCGGCGATCTCTTCGACAACTCGGGCGATATCGGCGGCCTGGTGGGTTCGATCACCGACAACGACATCACCGGCGGTTTGGTGGGTGGCGACGTGGTCGGCGACATCACCGGCGGCCTCGTGAACGGCGACATCACCAACGGTGACTTGACCGGCGTCGCAGGCGATCTCACCGCAGGGCTGGTCAATGGCGATCTCGTCGACGGTGATCTGACCGGTGTCGCGGGCGGAATCCTCAACGGGGACATCGGGGATGTGACCGGTGATCTGGTCGACGGTGACGTCACCGGCGGTCTGGTCAACGGCGACATCGTCAACAACATCAGCGACATCACCGGTGCCGCAGGCGGACTCGTGAACGGCGATGTAGTCGGCGATATCGTCGACGCGGGCGACATCACCGGCGACCTCGTCGACGGCGATCTGACCGGCATCGCAGGCGGAATCGTCAACGGGGACATCGTCGGTGACATCACCGACAGCGGTGTCCTCACCGGCGACTTCCTCAACGATCTGTCCGCGGTCACCGGCGGCGTGGTCAACGGGGATGTGCTCAGCGACATCACCGGTGCCGCGGGTGGCGTGGTGAACGGCGACATCACCGACAACGACATCGTCGACGGTCTGGTGAGCGGCGACGTGCTCAGCGGCATCACCGACAACGACATCACCGGCGACCTGGCCGACAACGTGGGCAACGTGACCAACACCGGCGACGTAGCCAACCTGATCGGCCTCACCGGCTTGGCCGCCGCGGTCACCGGCATCGCGGGCGACGTCGGCACCGGCGACCTCATCGGCAACTTCGACCTCACCGGCCTGGCGAGCGACCTCTTCGACAACTCCGGCGACATCACCGGCGTCGCAGGCGGTCTCGTCAACGGCGACGTTGTCGGCGACATCACCGACAACGACCTGGTCGGCGGCATCCTCAACGGCGACATCACCAACACGGGCGACATCGGCGGCCTGGTCGGCGACGTCACCAACACAGGTGACATCGGTGGCCTGGTCGGCGACATCACCGACGTCGGCAACGTCACGGGCGACCTCCTCGACGGAGATCTCACCGGAATCGGCGCCATCGGCGACGTGACCGGCGACCTCGTCGACGGCTCCCTCGGGGACGTGACCGGCGACCTGATCGACGGTTCGATCGGCGACATCACCGGCGACCTGGTCGATGGCGGCCTGGTCGGCGACCTCACCGGAGTCGGCGCCATCGGTGATGTGACGGGCGACCTGATCGACGGTTCGATCGGTGACATCACGGGTGATCTGGTCGATGGCGGCGTCGTCGGCGATCTGACGGACGTCGGCAACATCACCGGCGACCTGATCGACGGAGGCCTGGTCGGCGGTCTGACGAACGTCGGTTCGATCGGCGATATCACCGGCGACCTGACCGATGTCGGTTCGGTCGGTGACATCACCGGCGACCTCATCGACGGCGACATAGTCGGCGACCTGACGGGAGTTGCCGGGGACCTCAACGGCATCGGTGACGTCACTGGCGATCTGATCGACGGTTCGGTGGGCGACATCACCGGTGACCTCGTGGACGGCGGCGTTGTCGGTGACCTGACCGGAGTCGCGGGCGATCTCACGGGCATCGGCGACATTGCCGGTGACTTGGTCGACGGTGACATCGGCGGTGATCTCACCGGTGTCGCAGGCGACCTGACCGGGGTCGCAGGCGACATCACCGGCATCGGCGCCATCGGTGACGTGACGGGTGATCTGGTCGACGGTTCGGTAGGCGACATCACCGGCGGTCTCGTAGGCGACCTGACCGACGTGGGCAATGTCGGCGACGTGACCGGCGATCTGATCGACGGAAACCTGGTCGGCGATGTCACCGGCATCGCCGGAGACCTCACGGGCGTCGGCGCCATCGGGGACATCACCGGCGACCTTGTAGACGGTGGCATCGTCGGCGACCTGATCGACGTCGGTTCTGTCGGTGACATCACCGGCGACCTGGTCGACAACGACTTCACCAACGTGGGCAACGTCGCAGGCATCGTGGGCGACCTGACCGACGTCGGCACCATCGGCGACGTGACCGGCGGCCTCATCAACGGTGACGTGACCGGAGACCTCATCGACGGTGGCTTGGTAGGTGACCTGACCGGCGTCGCAGGCGATCTGAACGGGATCGGCGACATTACCGGCGACCTCGTGGACGGTGACTTGTTAGGAGACCTGACCGGTGTGGCGGGCGACCTCAACGGCATCGGTGACGTCACCGGGGACCTGATCGACGGAGGCGTCGTCGGGGATCTCACGGGAGTGGCAGGTGACCTGACCGGTGTGGCGGGCGACCTCAACGGCATCGGCGACATCACCGGCGATCTGATCGACAACGACTTCACCGACGTCGGCAACATCGCCGGCATCGTCGGCGACCTGACCGAAGTCGGAACCATCGGCGATATCACCGGTGACTTGGTCGACGGCGGCATCACCGGTGACCTGATCGACGGTGACCTCACCAACATCGGATCGATCGGCGACGTGACCGGAGACCTCATCGA
This sequence comes from Nocardia sp. GTS18, assembly GCF_013839555.1. Lineage (NCBI taxonomy): Bacteria > Bacillati > Actinomycetota > Actinomycetes > Mycobacteriales > Nocardiaceae > Nocardia > Nocardia sp. GTS18. The sequence goes on from NZ_JACBIU010000029.1 coordinate 11,831, forward strand.
CGGTGACCTCACCAACATCGGATCGATCGGCGACGTGACGGGCGACCTCATCGACGGTGACGTCACGGGCGATCTGATCGACGGCGGCCTCGTCGGCGACGTGACGGGCGAGCTCATCGACGGTGACGTCACGGGCGATCTGATCGACGGCGACCTCGTCGGCGATATCACCGGCGATCTGATCGACGGCGCTACCACGGGCGACCTCATCGACATCACTGACAACGACCTCATCTCCAACCTGACCGACATCGACGTGACCGGCATCGCCGGTGACCTGACCAGCACGGTGGGCGACATGACCGGACCTTTGAGCGGTAACGACATCTCGGGCACGATCGGCGACATCCTCAGCGGCAATGGCGGCGGGGGAGGTGGCGGCGGGACCGGTGACGTCACCTGGGTCGGCGACCTGGTGAGCATCACCGACTCGTTCAGCGACGTCACGAATGTGTTCGGTGATTGGTCGAGCATGATCGGCGACATCAGCGGTTCCTTCGGCGACCTGTCCGGCGCGTTCGAGAACCTGAACGTGAGCGATGTCTTCGGCGACGTGACCGGGGTCTCGGGCGACTGGTCCGCCATGATCGCCGGCATCAGCGACAACGCCCTCGAGATCACCGGCTTCGGCATCGGCGTGGTGAGCGAGCTGGTGAACGTGTCCGGCGACTGGAACAACACGGTCGAGGGCATCACCGGCAGCTTCGGCGATGTGGTCGGCATCGGCGGTGACGTGCTGAACGTCGGCGGCGACCTGGTCGGCTCGGTCGCGGGCGTGGGCGGTTCGGTCGGCGACATCACGGGCTCGCTCACCGGCGTGGCGGGCGACCTCACCGGCATCGGCGGCAACCTGTCCGACGTGTTCGGCGACGTGACCGGCTCCTTCGGCGACCTCACCGGTTTCGGTGGCGACGTCACCGGTTTCGTCGCCGACCTGACCGGCATCGGCGGTGACCTGACCGGCTCGGTCGGCGACCTCACCGCCTTCTTCGGAGACTTCACCGGTATCGCCGGTGACGTGGCCGCCTTCACGGGCGACCTGACCGGCACCTTCACCGGTGTCGGTGGCGACCTGATCGGCTCGGTCGGTGACCTCACCGGCGTCGGCGTGACCGGCGTTGTCGGCGAGGTGGTCGGCGATGTGACCGGCTCGGTCGGTGACATCACCGGCGCGACCGGGCTGATCGGTGATCTGGATCTGGCGAACACGATCGGCGACGTGACCGGCTCGGTCGACGTCGGCGATATCGGTGGTGATGTGACCGGCGTCTTCGGTGACATCGCGGGAGATGTGACCGGAGTCGTCGGCGCAGTCGGCGACGTGACCGGGGTGGTAGGCGACCTTGACCTTTCTGGAATTGGGGATGTGAGTGACATGGGTGACATCAATATCGGCGGCGAGAACAACATTTTCGGTGCGGGCCTCAACGATGTGAACGGCATCGGCGACAACTTCGGCGGCATCGCCGACAACTGGGAAGACGTGCAGATCCAGGGCATCGGCGGCCAGGTCGACGAATCGCTGAACAACTTCGGCGGCCTCGGCAACGGCGTGCTGGCAGGTGCTCTCGGCGAGGGCCTGGTCGGCGGCGACCTCACCGGAATCGGCGCCCACGATGTCACCGACGCGGTGGACGTGAACGACGTGTTCGACGGCGATGTCGCCGGCGTGGCAGGCGGCCTCCTGAACGGCGAGGGCGGCCTGGCCGGTGCGGGCGGTCTGCTCAGCGGCAACGACGTCACCGATTTCGCCGACTTCACCGACATCACCACGAACGGTATCGGTGCCGCGATCGACGAGAGCTCGGTCCTCAACGACGTGGTCGACGGCGGTGTGGCCGGTGTGGCAGGCGGTGTCCTGAACGGCGAGGGTGGTCTGGCCGGCGCGGGCGGCGTCTTCAACGGCAACACCTTCGAAGACATCACCGCCAACGGCGTCGGCGCCGCGGTGGACGACGTGTCCGATGTGGTCGACGGCGGCATCCTGTCCGGCAACACCTTCGAGGACATCACCACCAGCGGCATCGGCGCGGCGATCGACGAGAGCTCGGTCCTCAACGACCTGGCGGCGGGCGGCGGTATCGGCAACGGCAACGTGGTCGGCGGCATCGTCGGCGCGGTGACCGGCGACGGCGACGGCGGCCTGCTCGGCACCGGCGGCGTGCTCAACGGCGACGGTGGACTGGCCGGTGCGGGCGGCGTGCTCAACGGCGACGGCGGCCTGCTCGGCGCCGCGGGCGTCGGCAACGACCTGCTGGCAGCGGGCGGTGACGGCGGCCTGTTCGGCGGCGCCGAGGACACCACCATCAACGGCATCGGTGCCGCGATCGACGAAAGCGCGATCCTCAACAACGTGAACGTCGAGGACATCACCGGCATCGGCGGCAACGTCGACGACATGGGCGGCATCCTCAACGGTGACGGCGGCCTGGCCGGCGCGGGCGGCGTCCTCAACGGCGGCCTGCTCGGCGGCGGTGACGGTGGCCTGCTCGGTGGTGTCACCAACACCGGCGACGTCACCGGCGTCGGCGATCTGGTCGACGGCGGCGTGGCCGGAGTGGACGACGGCATCCTCAACGGCGCGGTGTTCGAGGACATCACCACCAATGGCATCGGTGCCGCGATCGACGAATCCAACGTGCTCAACAACATCACCACCAACGGCATCGGTGCGGCGATCGATGAGTCGAACGTCCTCAACGATGTGGTCGACGGTGGCGTGGCGAGCGGCCTGCTCGGTGGCGAGGGCGGCGTGCTCGGTAACGCGGTGTTCAACGACATCACCGCCAACGGCATCGGCGCCGCGATCGACGAGTCGTACGTGCCGATCCTCAACGATGTGGTCGACGGCGGCGTCGCCTCCGGTCTCCTCGGCGGCGAAGGCGGCCTGCTCGGCGCCGCGAACTTCGAGGACATCACCGCGAACGGCATCGGCGCCGCGATCGACGAGAGCCCGATCCTCAACGACGCCGTCGACGACGGTGTGGTGGACGTCCTCAACGGCGCCGCCTTCCAGGACATCACCGCGAACGGCATCGGCGCCGCGATCGACCAGAGCCCGATCGGCAACGACCTGGTCGACGGCCTGATCAACGGTTCCAACTTCGAGGACATCACCGGTGTCGGCGGCAATGTCGACAGTGTCGGCGGCGTCATGAACGGCATGACCGACGTGCTGAACCCGACCGCGGTGGCGGGCCTGTTCAGCAACGGTCTGACGGGCAGCACCCACGAGAACACCGGTTCGACGAACTCCTCGCCGTACAGCAACGCCACCTCGGCGGCCTCGGACGGTGCGGCATCGGCGGCCAACGCGGCCAGCGCGTTCACCGGCGCGGCGGCCTCGACCGCGGGCCTGGCCGGCCTCAGCGACGACGACCTCGGCTTCGACCTGGGCAATACCTTCGACAACGCGGGCCTCACCGGCATCGCACCCGGTGAACCGAACCCCTCGGGCACCGGCCTGGAGACCGGCTTCGGCCCCCTCGACGCGGTGACCGGCGCGATCACCGGCGACGCGACCGGTGCCGGCCTGCTCGACGGTGTCCTGCCCGGTGACGACGCGACCGGCGGACTTCTCGGCGGAGTGCTCCCCGACGGCGACCCGGGCGAGGTCCTCCCCGGTGGCGACGTGGCAAACGACCTGGTCGACGAGGTGCTGCCGACCATGCACACCATGCCGTACGAGGACGGGAACCTGGTCGGCTCGGGCCTGGAGACCGGCTTCGGCGCGGTGGAAGGTCTCACCGGCGGCGGCCTCCTGGGCGACGTGCCCACCGAGGTGGTCGGTACGGGCGAACCGTTCGACACCCTCACCGGCGCCGGCTCGGCGGTCGGCGACGCGGTCGAAGCCCCGGTCCCCGGCTACGACTACACGCCGATGCCCACCACGGCACCGGACGCCTCCGACACCACCGGCGCGGCGACGGGCGGCCTGTCCGACACCACCGAGGCGGCGACCGGCGGGGTCTACGACACCACCGAGGCGGCCACCGGCGGCGTCACCGAAACCCTGGACAGCGTGGATGTGGGCGGCGCCTTCGGCCCGGGCCTCGGTGCGACCGACACCGGCCTGCTGGGCGACTCGTCGAGCACGACCACCCCGGAGGCCGACGACGGTGGCCTCCTCGGCGGCGGCCTCCTCTGAGGATCGTCATGACGACTCCGGCGAAGACGTCGGCCGCACCGTCGGCAGCCACCCCGCTGCTGACGGTGCTCGGCGACACGATCGAGGCGGCGCGCGCCGCCGACCGCGACGACCTGGTCGTCCGGTTGGAGGCGGTCGCGCAACGGGTCAGGGATCCGCGCAGGCGGATCGTGGTGACCGGTCAGCTGGAACAGGGCAAGAGCCGTTTCGTCAACGCGCTGCTCGGGCTGGATGTGTGCCGGGTCGGCGACGACCAGACCACCACCATCCCCTTGCAGCTCGAGTACGGTGCCGTCCCGCGCGCCGAGCTGGTGCTCACCGCGCCGGGCGCGAGCGACATTCGCGTGGAGGTGCCGTTCGACGAGATCGGTTCCCTCGACGCCCGCAGCCCGTACGCGCAGGGCCGCCAGATCGCGCGGATCGAGGCGGCGGTGCCGAATCAGCTGCTCAGCGAGGGCATCGTGCTGGTCGACACCCCCGGCGTCGGCGGCCACAGCAGCGCGTATTCGGCGGCCGTGCTCGGCATGGTTCCGGCCGCCGACGCGGTGCTGCTGCTGAGCGACGCCTCCACCGAACTCACCGAGCCCGAGCTGTCGTTCCTGCGGCAGGTGAAGGAACTGTGTCCGACGGTCGCGGTGCTGCTCACCAAGGTGGACATGTATCCGCATTGGCGTCAGGTCGCCGAGGCCGATCGCGGGCACATCGCCCGGTCGGGCCTCGATATCCCGATGCTTCCGGTGTCGTCGCTGCTGCGCGCGCACGCGTTGCGTACCAGCAATGCCCAGCTCGGTCGCGAGTCCGGTTTCGGTGCGCTGTTCGCGTTCCTGAAGGAACAGGTCGTCGCCCGCGACCAGGTGTCGACCAGGGCCGCGGTGGCACGCGAACTGCATTCGGCGGCCGAACATCTGGCCCTGGTCCTCGGCAGCGAACTGATCGCCCTGCGCGACCCGGAACGTTCCGACGACGCGATCCGCGAACTGCAACGCGCCCGCACCGCCGCCGAGGACCTGCGCCGCAGCTCCGGCTACTGGCAGCAGACCCTGCAGGACGGCATCACCGACCTGATGAGCGATATCGACCACGACCTGCGCGAACGTCTGCGCGCGGTGGCCCACACCGCCGAGGACTGGATCGACGAACACGATCCGGGCAGGCACTGGCAGGCCATCGCCGAATGGCTCACCGGCACGGTCGACACCGCCCTCGGCGACAACCTGCTGTGGACGCACACCAGGGCCGAAACCCTGGCCGAGCGGGTCGCCGAGCATTTCGGCAAGGCCAGCGCCGTCGACCTGCCCGATGTGGACAACGCGATGGACGCCGAGGGCACGGGCGCGGCGGCGGGCACCCTGGCCGGTCTCGAACCCGATATCAGCGTCACCAGCAAGGTCCTCGTCGGCTTGCGCGGTTCCTATGGTGGCGTGCTGATGGTCGGTCTCGCCTCCACTCTGGCCGGCCTGGCGCTGTTGAATCCGCTGTCGATCGGCGCGGGTGTGCTGGTCGGCGGCAAGGCCTACAAGGACGACAAACAGTTGCGCCTGGCTCGCAAACGCGCCGAGGCCAAGGCGGCGGTGCGACGTTTCGTCGACGATGTGGCGTTCCAGGCGGGCAAGGAGGCCAAGGACCGCATGCACCGCATCCACCGGGCCCTGCGCGACCACTTCACCGGTGTCGCCGAACGCAGCCTGCGTTCGATCGACGCCTCGCTGAAGGCCGCTCAGGATGCGGCGAATTCGGCGGTGAACAGCCGGTCGGGTCGGCGCGGTGAGCTCGAACACCAGCTGGTGCGGGTCGCCGAGTTGCGCCGCTACGCCGACGGCATGCTCGAGCTCACCTCGACGCCGGGCAGGCAGCGTTCGTATTCGGCGCCCTCGCCCGGTGTGCGGCCGGTGCCCGGCGAGGACGGACGCAGGTGAACGTCGTGTTCGCTCCGGCGCGCGAGGGTGTGTTTAAGTGAACGAATGATGCTCGCCGCGCCCGAAGTGGAGGCCGCGCGCCGATGAGACACTATCGGCCCGAATCCCCGCTTCCCGGCGGCGGGCCCACCGCACCCCTGACCGGCGCGGGCGAGGCGCACCGGCTCGTCGAGGCCGCCGCGCGGGAACTGCGCGACCCCGGCGCCCGGCAGTTGATCGACGAATGCGCCGAGCGGTTGCGTCAGCCGTTGCGGGTCGCGCTGGCCGGTTCGATCAAGGCGGGCAAGTCGACGCTGCTCAACGCCCTGGTCGGGCAGAGCATCGCCCCCACCGACGCCACCGAGTGCACCCGCGTGGTCACCTGGTATCGCAGCGGAACCACCCCGACGGTGACGGCGTTCGCGGCCGACGGCGCGTCGGCGAACGTGGCGGTCCGCCGAGGTGCCGGCGCGCACGGTCTCACCTTCGAGCTGTCGGGTCTGCGCTGGCAGCCACCGGGTACGCACGCCGTCGACCACCTGGAAGTGCGCTGGCCGACGGCCGAGTTGTCGCGCACCACCATCATCGACACGCCGGGCACGTCGTCGCTGTCGCACGAGGTGTCCGAGCGAACCATGCGCCTGCTCACCCCCGCCGATATCGAACCCGACGCCCTGCGCATCCCCGGCGCCGACGCCGTGGTCTACCTGCTGCGTCGCCTCGACGCCACCGACGTGCATTTCCTCGAGCAGATCGGTTCGGGTGGTCCGGCCGGTCCGCTCGGTGTGGTCGGGGTGGTGTCGCGAGCCGACGAGATCAGCGCCGGCCACATCAATGCCCTGAATTCGGCGCGCGATGTGGCGTCCCGCTTCGCCACCGAGCTGGAACGCACCGGGTTGTGCCAGGCGGTGATCCCCGTGGCGGGCCTGCTCGCTTTCGCCGCCGCTACCCTCACCCAGCCCGAGTACGCCGCGTTCGCAGCCCTGGCCGGGTTGCCTGCCGACACCCTCGAACTGGCCCTGCTCTCGGCCGACCGGTTCTCGCGCCCCGATATCGAATTGCCGGTATCGCCGCTGGTCCGCGCCCAATTGCTGGACCGGTTCGGCATGTTCGGTGTGCGGATGGCCACCGAACTCGTGCGCACCGGCGTGCGCGACGCGGCGTCGCTGTCGGCCGAGCTCGGTGCCCGCAGCGGCATCGACGAGCTGCGCCGGGTCCTCGACGTGCAGTTCGGTCAGCGTGCCGAACAGCTCAAGGCCCATTCCGCGCTCACCACCCTCGACCGGGTCATCACCGCCCACCCCGGCACCCCCGCCGACGAACTGCTGCCGCGCGTGCGCACTCTGCTCGCCGACGTCCACGGTTTCGCCGAGTTGCGCCTGCTCGGCCGGTTGCGCGCCGACGAGTTGCCGCTGCCGCCCGACGACCTCGCCGAACTGTTCCGCCTGGTCGGCGGCGCCGGCGTCGCCCCGCATGTGCGCCTGGGCGTACCCGCCGACACCGACCCCGCGACGATGCGCGCCCACGCGCTCGAAGCGGCGCGCAAGTGGCGCACCAGATCCCGGCATCCGCTCATCGACAAGACGACAGTCGAGGCGTGTCTGACCGCCGTACGCAGTGTCGAGGGAGCACTCTCCCAGCTACCGGGCTGATCCTGTCTCCCAATTATTTCGCCGATCGATTGGGCTTGTCGCTGCTCGATACGGCATGATTCCGCCGTGACCACGACGATCGGCGACCCCGTCCGGGTATTGACGGACGCGCAATGGGCGCTGCTCGAAATGCTGCTGCCCACCTCGGCGGGCCGTGCGGGCCGTGACTTCGCCAACAACCGTCTCGTGATCGAGGGGATGCTGTTCTGGCTGCGTAGCGGGATCGTGTGGCGTGAGCTGCCCGCCGAATTCGGTCCATGGCAGACGGTCTGGAAACGTCAGCGCCGCTACCAGGCCGACGGCACATGGGACCGTCTGCTCACCGCCTTGGCCGCCATGGCCGACGACGCGGGCAACCTCGCCTGGATGCGGCGAGATATTTAGGAGACACCGATTTTTCGGCTCCGAAAAGGTCACACTCTTCATCGGTAACGATTTCGTTGCGGAATCGGACTAGCTTTCCGAACACTCGCATGGCCAAGCGTGAAAAGCACCCACCGACAGACGAGTACGGATCGCAGCGCTTGCGCCGATCTGGAGGAGCTGACCCGAATGAACCCCACCGCGATCCTCGAGTTCATCCTGAACCTGCTGCGCGATCCCCAAGCCGCAGCAAACTATTGCGCCAACCCCGTCCACGTCCTCTGCGAAGCCGACATCACCGCCGCAGCCGTCACCACGGCCGCCGACATCGAGACCGGCCTGGAAACGACCGTCGACCTCGGCGCCACCGTGGGCACCGGCCTGACTGCTGCCGCTGATGTGTCCGCCGGTCTCGGCGCGTCTGTGGGCGCCGGTCTGGGTGCTGTCGCTGATGTGTCTGCTGGTTTGGGCGCGTCTGTGGGTGCCAGCTTGGGTGCTGCCGCCGATTTGTCTGCTGGTTTGGGTGCGTCTTTGGGTGCTGCCGCTGACGTTTCCGCCGGTCTCGGTTCGTCTGTGGGTGCCGGCCTGGGTGCTGCCGCTGATGTGTCCGCCGGTTTGGGTACGTCTGTGGGTGCCGGGCTGGGTGCCGCCACTGACACAACCACAGGTATCGGCGCGACCCTGAACACCACCCTCGACGCGGCAACCGACGTAGCAGCGGGCCTCACAACAGGTTTGGGCGCCGGCGTGAACCCAGGCCTCACAGCTGCCACCGACATCGCCGTCGGCCTGGGCACCATCAGCAGCACAACAGCTGATCTGGGTGCAACCACTGACATCACCCTCGACGCGGTGACCACCGCAACTACCGGCCTCGGAGCCACACTCGAAGCCGCAACCGACGTAACCACCGACCTCACGGCCGGTCTCGGTGCAGGCGCGGACGCCGCCGTCGACCTGGGCGCCGACACCACCGCAGACCTCGGCCTCGAACTGACCGCCGCCACGAATAGCGCAGTAGACGAGACCCTTTCGTTCGGACATGATTCGGTGATCGGTGCCGCAACCGGTCTCGATTCCGCCCTCGAGTCGGTGACCACCGCCGGTGCCGACCTCTCCGCAACGACGGGAACCGACCTTGGAATCGGTGCCGCCGTCACAGGTGCACTCGACGCCACCACGGGTGTCGCCGCCGGCCTCGGCACGACTGTGAGCGGCCTGACGGCAGCAACAACCGACGCCGACCTCGCCGTCTCCGCGGCACTCGGCGCCACCAACGCTGCCGTCCAAGCCGGAATGTCCGGCAGCGCTGCTGCGACTACCGGCCTCGAAACCGGCCTCACGACCGCAGGCTCGATCGGCACGAACGCTGCCGCCGACCTCACCGCCGGCACCGCTATGGGCGTGGAATCCGCTGTTGGCGTCGATCTGACCTCTGGTCTTTCGGCCGTGGGTGCGCTGGGCGTGGAAACCTCGGCGGACCTCGCCTCGAATGCCGCTGCGGGCGTGGAGGCCGCTGCGGGCTTCGGCGCGACTTCGAGTCTCGCCGCCGGGGGTGCGCTGGATACTGTCGCCGATCTGGCCGCCGACTCCACGGCGGGCCTGAACGCCGCCGCTCTGTCCGGTGTGGGTTCGTTGGGTTCGGGTTTCGATGCCACTGCTTCCGGTTTGACCGAAGGTGTTGTGGGGGCGGGCACTTCCGTTGGTGGCGCCTTCGAGACGGGTCTCGAAACAGGGCTTTCGGGGACGGGTGGGATCGGGATGCAGGTCGGTGCGGCCGCGAATGCCGGTGCTGCTGCGGCGACTTCGCTGACTGGTGCGGTCGCCTCGACTACACAGATCGGCCTCACCGGTGCGGGCGCCGATCTCTCCGCCGGTCTCACGGGCGCCGCGGCCACAGCGGACCTCGGCACGCAAATCGCGGCAGGCCTGTCCACCGGCGCAGCCGCAACTCTCGGCGCTCCCTTCACCGCCGCCCCGGCCACCGGCCTCGAAACCGCCCTCACCACAGCCTTCAACACCGACTTCTCCGCAGCCTCGACCGTCGACACCACTGCTGAGCTCGTGTCCACGTCGGACTTCGAGACCGCACTGGTCGGCGCTGCGAACACCACCACCGCCCTCCAGTCCACTCTCACCGGCGCAGTAGCGAACTCGACCGGCATCACCACCGGCCTCGGCGGCCTCGCCACCGTTGGAGCCCACGCTTCTACAGACGCCGCCGCCAACGCAGCCGCCTCTGCCGAAGCCGCAGCCGGCGCTACCGCGAACGCCGCAGCCGGTTTCTCCACGAATGCCGCAGCCGGCTTCGGCGCGAACGCGGCAGCCGACATTGCCGCGGAAAGCGCAGCCGACGTCACCGGCACCGCCGACGCCGCACTGGGCGCGGCAGCCACCGCGGCCACCGGTGCCGGAGCCACGGCCGCAGGCGCGATCGACACCACCGCCGACGTAACAACCTCCACCACAACAGGTCTCGAACTCGGCCTCGGCACAACTCCCGACTGGTCAACCGAAACCGGCGTAGCCGCAGGCCTCGGCTCGACCATCCAGTCCGGGCCGCAACTCGATTCCACCTTCACCACAGCCACCGGCTCGGAATCCGCCATCGGGGCGACCACCGGCTTCGAAACCGTGGCATCAACCGGCGTGGACACCGCCTTCACCTCGGAGACCTCCATGAATCTCACCGGCGAAGCCGCCGAACCCACCTCGACCATCGATTTCACCTCGGCCGCCGACACCTGGTCGACGGTCGACGTGGACAGCGCCTTCGGCCCGGCCCTCGACGATTCCCCGCTCTCCGGCGGAACGGGCCTGCTCGACAGCTCGTTCACCGCCCCGGAGACCCCGTTCGACGCCCCTGAAGCCCTGTAGTTCAGGCCGATGGATTCGTTGCTGTCGGTTCTCGACAACACTGTCGCGGCGGCTCGTGCCGCGGGTCGCGACGACCTGGTCGCCCGCCTGGAGACGGCGGCGGTCCGGGTGCGCGACCCGCGGCGGCGGATCGTCGTCGCGGGCCAGCTGGATCAGGGCAAGAGCCGTTTCATCAACGCGCTCCTCAATGTCGAGATCTGTCCCGTGGGCGACGACGTCACCACCCGTTTCCCGATGCAACTCGCCTACGCACCGCAGCCGCGCGCTGAATTGGTGCTGGCTGCAGCATCTTCCGAGGAGGAGCGCCTCGAGTTCCCGATCGCCGATCTGCCCTCGATCGACCACCGATCCGCGGCAGGCAAACAAATCCTGCGCATCGAGGTCCACCTTCCCGCCGACCTGCTCGCCGACGGCATTGTCCTCATCGACACCCCCGGTATCGGCGCCCGAACGACGGCCGGCACGCTCGGTGTCCTGGAAATGCTCCCAGCGGCCGACGCCGTCCTGGTGATTTCCGACGCCTCAACCGAACTCACCTCCCCGGAGCTCACCTTCCTGCGGCAAGCATCCGAACTATGCCCGGCCACAGCGGTTCTGATGTCGAAAACCGACCTCTACCCGCACTGGCGCCAGGTCTTCGAAGCCGACCGGGAGCACCTGCGCAAGGCGAACCTCGACCTCCCCCTGCTCCCGATCTCGGCCCTGCTCCGCTCCCACGCTCTGCGCCTGCAAGACGCCCAGCTGGGCGCCGAGTCCGGTTACGGGCAGCTCTATCAATTCCTGCGTGAGCAGGTGGTCGCCCGCGACGAAGCCGCGACCCGCGCCGCCATCGCTCGCGAGATGTCCTCGGCTGCCGAGCATCTGGCACTGGCTCTCGGCAGCGAGCTCGTCGCCCTGCGCGATCCGCGACAAGCCGCAGCCGCGGTCGGCGAGCTGCAGTCGGCCAAAGCCCGCGCACAGCAACTGCATCGCCGCACTGCCGCCTGGCAACAAACCCTCGCCGACGGCATCACCGACCTGGCCGGCGACGTCGACCACGACCTGCGCGAACGCCTCCGCGAGATCGCTCGCACCGGCGAGGAGTGGATCGACGACCACGACCCCGGGCGCCACTGGGGTGCCATCACCGAATGGCTCACGAGCACAGTCGATTCAGCCCTGGGCGACAACCTGCTCTGGGCGCACTCGAGAGCGGAAACCTTGGCCGACAAGGTGGCCGAACACTTCCTCGAGCTGGGCACCGTAGACCTCCCCGCCGCCTTGGACCCCTCCGGCTCCACTCACCGCACCGGCACGCTGGGCGACCTCGAACCCGATATCGGCGTTCTGTCGAAGGTCCTGGTCGGTATGCGCGGTTCCTACGGCGGCGTCCTGATGGTCGGTCTCGCAACGACTTTCGCGGGCCTGGCCCTGCTGAACCCCATCTCCCTCGGCGCGGGCGTGCTCGTGGGCGGCAAGGCGTACCGTGACGATAAGCAGGCCCGCCTCACCCGCCGCCGCACCGAGGCCAAGAACGCCGTCCGCCGCTTCCTCGACGACGTGGCCTTCCAAGCGGGCAAGGACTCCCGAGACCGCATCCACCGCATCCACCGCGCCCTGCGCGACCACTACGCGGGCATAGCCGAACGCAGCCTCCGCTCCATCGACGAGTCCCTCACCGCAGCCCAGGAAGCAGCCTCCGCCGAGGCCACCCACCGCACCCAGCGCACGGCAACCCTCCAACAACAACTCACCGCCGTAGCCGCCCTCCGCAACCACGCCACCACCCTCGCGAACCCCGCCCGCCCGCTGGCGCCGAAGTAGTCCTCCTTACGCGGCCCGCACGCTCATCTCCACGTGCATCCCGGCAGCGACGACCATATTGACCAGCGAATCAAGGCTGAACAGTCCGATCTTGCCGCGCATCAGGTCCGACACCCTCGGCTGCGTCACGCCGAGCTTCTCGGCGGCCGCCACCTGTGTCCATCCTGACCGCTCGATGTGCTCGGTCAGCGCCATGATCAACCGCGATCGCAACCGCATGTTCTCCGCTTCCTGTGGGGTGTCCTCGATCGCATCCCACACGCTGTCGAACGTCTCGCTCATCAGCGCTCTCCCTTCCCACTCGCAATACCGGCCTGCGCGTACCGCTTCGTCGCCAGCGCCAGATCAGAATCCGCCGTCTTCTGAGTCTTCTTCTGGAAGCAGTGCAACACAAGGATGCGATCAGCGAGTTTCGCGAGGTAGATGACGCGGAAAGCGCCATTGTCCTGTCGAACTCGTATCTCGCACACCCCGAGGCCGACGGACCGCATCGGTCGCCAGTCGGTCCGACCGGACAATCACATCCGTCGATGTGTGGGAACGCGCTCGTCGGCGTCACGATCCAGCATCACCCGTCGCACCTGAGCCTCCTCCTAGCAAGAATGGCCGACGGGTGGGGAAGAATTTTTCGGGTGGCGGGAATGAATCGCCGCAGCTGCTGGTTGTGCAGATCAACGATGTTGAGCGCATGTCACTCAAGTTCGGGTTGACGCCCGGCGGAGCCGACAGGCAGGATTGAGCGCATCACGCTCAGCGTTGCTGGCAGTTGTCGTCAATTATCAGGAGGAACCCACTATGGCTCGTGCGGTCGGAATCGACCTCGGGACCACGAACTCTGTCGTCTCCGTGCTGGAAGGCGGCGAGCCGGTCGTCGTCGCGAACTCGGAAGGCTCGCGCACCACTCCGTCGATCGTCGCGTTCGCGAAGAACGGTGAGGTTCTCGTCGGTCAGCCTGCCAAGAACCAGGCCGTCACCAACGTCGACCGCACCATCCGCTCGGTCAAGCGCCACATCGGCACCGACTGGACCGTGGAGATCGACGGCAAGAAGTACACCCCGCAGGAAATCTCCGCGCGCACGCTGATGAAGCTGAAGCGCGACGCCGAGGCCTACCTCGGTGAGGAGATCACCGACGCGGTCATCACCGTCCCGGCCTACTTCGAGGACGCCCAGCGTCAGGCCACCAAGGAAGCCGGCCAGATCGCCGGTCTGAACGTGCTGCGCATCGTCAACGAGCCCACCGCGGCCGCGCTGGCGTACGGCCTGGACAAGGGCGACAAAGAGCAGACCATCCTGGTCTTCGACCTCGGTGGTGGCACCTTCGACGTCTCGCTGCTGGAAATCGGCGAGGGCGTCGTCGAGGTCCGCGCCACCTCCGGTGACAACCACCTCGGTGGTGACGACTGGGACGAGCGCATCGTCAACTGGCTCGTCGACAAGTTCAAGGCCAGCTCGGGCATCGACCTGACCAAGGACAAGATGGCCATGCAGCGTCTGCGCGAGGCCGCCGAGAAGGCGAAGATCGAGCTGTCCTCCAGCCAGAGCACCTCGATCAACCTGCCCTACATCACCGTCGACGCGGACAAGAACCCGCTGTTCCTCGACGAGCAGCTCACCCGCGCCGAGTTCCAGAAGATCACCTCCGATCTGCTGGACCGCACCCGCGCGCCGTTCCAGTCCGTCATCAAGGACGCCGGCATCAACGTGGCCGATATCGACCACGTCGTGCTCGTCGGTGGCTCCACCCGTATGCCCGCCGTCTCCGACCTGGTCAAGGAACTGACCGGTGGCCGTGAGCCGAACAAGGGCGTGAACCCGGACGAGGTCGTCGCCGTGGGCGCCGCCCTGCAGGCCGGTGTGCTCAAGGGTGAGGTCAAGGACGTCCTGCTGCTCGATGTCACCCCGCTGTCGCTGGGTATCGAGACCAAGGGTGGCGTGATGACCAAGCTCATCGAGCGCAACACCACCATCCCGACCAAGCGCTCGGAGACCTTCACCACGGCCGACGACAACCAGCCGTCGGTGCAGATCCAGGTGTTCCAGGGTGAGCGCGAGATCGCCTCGCACAACAAGCTGCTCGGCTCCTTCGAGCTGACCGGCCTGCCCCCGGCCCCGCGCGGCGTGCCGCAGATCGAGGTCACCTTCGACATCGACGCGAACGGCATCGTCCACGTCACCGCGAAGGACAAGGGCACCGGCAAGGAGAACAAGATCAAGATCCAGGACGGCTCCGGCCTGTCCAAGGAAGAGATCGACCGGATGGTCAAGGACGCCGAGGCGCACGCCGCCGAGGACAAGGCCCGCCGTGAGGAGGCCGAGACCCGCAACCAGGCCGAGTCGCTGGTGCACCAGACCGAGAAGTTCATCTCCGACAACGAGGACAAGGTCCCGGCCGACACCAAGTCGAAGGTCGAAGAGGCCATCGCCGACGCCAAGAAGGCGCTCGAGGGCACCGATATCGCCGCCGTGAAGTCGGCGGTGGAGAAGCTGGCCACCGAGTCGCAGGCCCTGGGCCAGGCGCTCTACGAAGCCAGTGCGGCCGAAGGCCAGTCCACCGATGGCGCGGGCCCGAACACCGCGGCCGACGACCAGGTCGTCGACGCCGAGGTTGTCGACGAGCCGGTTGATACGGAGAAGAAGTGACCGAGGCCAACTCCGAACAGGAATTGATCGAGGACATCGTCGAGGAGCCGGACGCCGCTGAGGAGGCGGCGTCCGACACCGAGACCGAACCCGAGGTCGAGGCGGCACCGGAGAGCGACGAGCTCGCCGAGCGCACCGCCGACCTGCAGCGGCTGACCGCGGAGTACGCGAACTACCGCCGCCGGGTCGAGCGCGATCGCCAGGCCAATATCGACGCGGCCAAGGCGAGCGTGGTCACCGAATTGCTCGGTGTGCTCGACGATCTGGACCGCGCCAGGGCGCACGGCGACCTGGATTCGGGCCCGTTGAAGTCGGTGGCCGACAAGCTCGAGACCGCGCTCACCAAGCAGGGCCTGGTCGAATTCGGTGCTGTCGGTGACCCGTTCGACCCGACGCTGCACGAGGCCGTGCAGCACGAGGGTTCGGGTTCGGAGCCGGTGATCGGCGTGGTCATGCGCAAGGGCTATCGGTTCGGCGATCGGGTGCTTCGGCACGCGATGGTCGGGGTAACCGATCCCGAGACCCCGGGGGCATCGGATTCGGATGCCGACGCCGATAACGAATAGCGTGAGAGGAGGAGATGCCCGGTGAGTCAACGGGAGTGGATCGAGAAGGACTTCTACAAGGAGCTGGGTGTCTCCTCCGGCGCGTCGCAGGACGAGATCAAGAAGGCCTACCGCAAGCTCGCGCGTGACCTGCATCCGGACTCCAACCCGGGTGACACGAAGGCCGAGGAGCGGTTCAAGGCCGTCAGCGAAGCGAACGCGGTGCTGTCGGATCCGGCCAAGCGCAAGGAGTACGACGAGACGCGGCGCCTGTTCGCCGGTGGTGGTGGGCGCGGCTACGGCGGCGGCTTCACTCCCGGTGCGGGCGGCGGATTTTCGCAGGACTTCAACCTGGGCGACATCTTCGGCCAGCCCGGCGCTGCCGGTGCAGGCGACGGTGGCCTCGGCGATCTGCTCGGCGGCCTGTTCAACCGGGGCGGGCGCGCGTCGAGCCGTCCGCGTCGCGGCGCCGATGTGGAAACCGAGACCACGTTGGGCTTCCGTGAGGCGGCCCAGGGTGTCACCGTTCCGCTGCGGATGACGAGTCCGTCACCGTGCACCACGTGTCACGGCAGCGGCGCCAAGCCGGGCACCAGCCCGCGCGTGTGCCCGCATTGCAACGGCGCGGGTGTGGTGAGCCGCAATCAGGGTGCGTTCGGTTTCAGTGAACCGTGCGACGACTGCCGCGGCACCGGCTCGATCATCGACGACCCGTGCACCGATTGCGCGGGCACCGGCATCCAGAACCGCACCCGCACCATCACCGTCCGCATCCCACCGGGTGTCAGCGACGGGCAGAAGATCCGGCTCGCCGGTCAGGGTGAGGCGGGCCTGCGTGGCGCGCCGTCGGGTGATCTGTATGTCACGGTGCACGTGAGTCAGGACAAGGTCTTCGGCCGTCAGGGCGACGACCTCACCCTGGTGCTGCCGGTGAGCTATGCCGAATTGGTGCTCGGGACAACCGTTTCGGTGCCCACGCTGGACGGCCGGGTCGGTGTGAAGGTGCCCCCGGGTACTGCCGACGGGCGTATCCTGCGGGTACGTGGCCGGGGTGTGCCCAAGCGCGGTCCGGCCGGTGGTGCAGGTGACCTGCTGGTGACGGTGAAGGTCGCGGTTCCGCAGGCTCTCGATGCCGAGGCGACCGAGGCCCTGAAGCGGTACCAGGAGGCGGAGAAGGCGAGCGGTTTCGATCCGCGTGCAGGATGGGCAGGTGCTTGATGTCCCCGCGCAGCGAGCTCAGCGCCCGGAGGAGGTAGCGCAGCGTGACCACGGAGGGCGTCGGGAGCGGCGCAAATCAGGATCCGGCTCCGAAGTCTGTGGGTTCCTCGCGAGCCGAGTTCTTCATGATCTCGGTGGCGGCTCAGTTGGCGGGGATGCACGCGCAGACGTTGCGTACCTACGACCGGCTGGGTTTGGTCACCCCGCAACGTACTTCGGGTGGCGGACGCCGTTACTCGGCTCGCGATGTGGAGCTGTTGCGCGAAGTGCAGCGGCTGTCGCAGGACGAGGGCGTCAACCTGGCGGGCATCAAACGCATCATCGAGCTCACCAATCAGGTGGAGGCTCTGCAGCAGCGGGTGGACGAGATGAGCGCGGAGCTGGAGCGGTTGCGGGCTGGTTACCGGCCCGATCTGTCTCCGCCGCAACGCAGTACCGCGCTCGTGGTGTGGCAGCCACGTCATCGCCGCTGAGGCACTCGTTCCACCGAGCCCCCGGTTCGCTTGTCCGCCACGGCGGTCGCGGATCGGGGGCTCGTTCGTGTGCTGGTCAACCCCCGGCGATCGGCTGGTGACTATCCAGCAACTCATTTATTTTCGATCTTGCCGTCCGGAAGTAGAAGCGCGCGGCGAGGACGTCCGAATTCCGGGCCCAATCGGTCACGTCCACGCCTCATTCACGGGCTCTAGGTCTGTTTCTTTGGCGCGCCACTGGGTCTGTATCCAGTTTTGTCAGAATTACATGCGTGATGTTTAAGAGTACGATTCCTAAGCTGGCAAACCTCGCCTAGACTTCTCGCATCGGCTGCTGACGAGTGTCCTCCCAGCCCGTCACTCGCCGGCGCGACAAGCGTTCGATGGCGAAACGAGGTTGTGACACATATGGATTCGCGGACTGTCGCTTTGATCCGTACCACGTTCAAGGCGGTTGCTGCGGAAGAGGGTGGGTCCGAGACGCTGGCGAGGTCGTTCTACTCGATCCTGTTCACGGACTACCCCGGTGTCCGCGATTTCTTCCCAGCCGCCATGGATGCCCAGCGCGACCGCCTCGTCCATGCGATCTCCTACGCGTTGGACCGGCTCGAGGAGCCCGACAAGCTGTTGCCGTTCCTCGCTCAGCTCGGGCGCGACCATCGCAAGTACGGCGTGCAACCGGCGCACTATGTGGCGGTGGCCAATTCGCTGAAGTCGGCGATCCGTTCGTGTGTGGGCGAGGAGATGTGGACCGACGAGGTCGCCGCCGCCTGGGACGAGGGCCTGGCCAATATCAGCGGCGCGATGATCGGTGCCGCCGACAAGGAAACCAGCCCCGCCGCGTGGACCGCCACCGTCGTCGAGTGCCGCGAAGTGTTGCGCAACCTGTCGATCGTCCGGGTCCAGCTCGAGCATCCGATGGAGTACGCGGCAGGCCAGTACATCAGTGTGCAGGTGCCTTCGCGTCCGCGTATGTGGCGTTACCTGTCACCCGCCAATCCCGCGAACAGCAACGGCGAGATCGAATTCCACATCCGCAGTGTGCTGGGCGGCTGGGTGAGTCCGGCGATCGTGTCGCACACCACCGTCGGCGACCAGTGGTTACTCGGTGCACCCCTCGGCGGTCTCGGCGTTCCGCGCAACACCAAGCGCAAGATGCTGATGATCGGTTGCGGCACCGGCATCGCCCCTTTGCGCGCCCAGATCATGGCGATGGCCCAGCGCCGGGTGAACCCGAAGGTCCACCTGTTCGTCGGCGGCCACCACCCCTGCGACCTCTACGACCTCCAGGTCCTGAGCCAACTTGCCGTCGCCAACAAATGGCTCACCGTCACCCCCGTCACCGAGAACGAAGAAAACCCCTGGTGGTACTACGATTCCGGCGAACCCCAGGTCGAACTCCCCGGCCTGGAACCCCGCATGACCGGCCAGATCGGCAAGGTAGTAGCCGCCTTCGGCCCCTGGGCCGACCGCGACGTCCAAATCGTCGGCTCCCCCTCCATGGTCCAAACCACCAAGTTCCGCCTCATGGCCGCAGGCACCCAAGCCAAATCCATCCGCCACGACCCCTTGTTCTGAGCCGATCTCAGGTCGTGCGCGGACAGGTCTCGATCCGCAGCGACATCGCGGTCGAGGCAAGGCGGCCGAGCAGGTGCGGGTGGAAGTACATGGAAGGAAAGCTTCCCCCTGACATTTCGGCTTGCACCAAGATTTCGCCGCCAGGACGGTCTTGCGAAGTCATCGACCTGTCAGGCCATTCGTCCAGAAATGCGCTGACCGCATCGTCAGCGCACCAGCTCACGACCGTCCGATGGAAAGGCCCATCCGGATGCCCGGTCGATTCGGTTTGTATGACCGGAGTGGCCGGGTCTGGATCGTCGGTCGCCCCCGAGATGACATCCACATCCAGGGATAGTCCGGAAGCTGCCAGCAGCCTCAGCGCCGCAGCCGAAAGGGCGATGACCGGCCCGCCCTGCCCGTCGGTGTCGACCGCGACGCTCAGACACCCGGACGTCTCTCGCGCCGAGAGAATATGCCGCAATCGGTCACTGATCGGCGCGAGTTCGTCGAGGGCTCGGTTCACCTGCTCGCCGACGTGACCGGCGCAGGCAGCCAATTCGAGCACCCAACCATCGGAACTCCTACGCAGTTCGGGTGTAGGCCCTGCCTGTCCGGCTCGCCACTGATCGGTCGGCACTCGACATAGCGCCGCCGTGATCTCCTCTGGGTCGAAAGTGCCGGTCAGGCGCAGTGAAGCGACAACCTCGAAAAGGGCGATGTTCAAGCACCTTCGGAGGTGATGTTGGCTGGGGGTGTTCCGCCGGCGACGAGGCGGTCGGTGGTGGTGGCGACCATGGCGGGGGAGCCGCAGATCAGGACCTGGTGCTGGTCGAAGGGGCCGTGGGCGGCGGCTACGTCGGCGAGGGTGCCGTGCAGCATTTCCGAGGGGGCGAAGCCGATGTCGACGCGGGTCTGTTCGTGCCATTCGTCGCGGATCGGTGGGTCGTCGGGGCTTTCGACCACGGGAATCACCGTGAGCCAGGGCAATTCACCCGACAGCAGGTACAGCATGTCGGCGGCGTAGAGGTCGCGTGGGCTGCGGCCGCCGAAGAAAAGGTAGGTGCGTGGCGGGGTTTCGCGCCGGGCGAGGTCGAGGATCTGGGCGCGCATCGGCGCCAGTCCGGTGCCGCCGGCGATCATCACCACTTCGGCCGCGTCGGGATCGACGGCGAACACGGTGTGCGGTGCGTTGATTCGCCATTGATCGCCCGGCTGGGTGTCGGCCACGATCGACCCCGAGCACCACCCGCCCGGCACCGTCCGCACATGGAATTCAAGTTTGCCGTCCAGCGAGGGCGGCAGCGCGGGCGACAGCCGCCGCCGCACCCCCGGATGCTGCGGCACTTCCACCTCCACCGACCCGCCCGCGGCGAACGGGACGAAGTCACCGATCAACCGGATCACGGCCAGATCGTTGCGCAGCCGATGATGACCGACAACGGTCGCCGTCCAGGCGGGGTGGGGAAACTCGTTGCTCATCAGTCACTTTCGCGCGGTCAGCCGACGGGATCGGCCGCGATGATATCGGTCGGGGTGCCCGCCCGGATGAGGGCGCGGCGGGTGTCGTCGATCATCTTGGCTGATCCGGCGATCTGGATCTGCCGATCGGCCCAGGCGCCGAAACTGGTGACCACCGCACCGAGGTTCCCGGTGAGCCTGCGGTGCATGCCCGGTGGCGGCTCCGACGGGGTGGGCGGATACCACCACGGGTTGTCGGGCTCCTCGCACACCGGCACGATCGTGAGCCACGGATTCGATTGCGACAGCTGCCACATGTTGTTCACGTCGTACAGGTCCCCGGGGAAGCGTCCGCCGATGAAGAAGTGCACGCGCGGGTTGATACCGCGCTGACTCATCTCGATCAGCTGTGCGCGCAGCGGTGCGATCCCGGTGCCCGAGCCGATCATCAGCACGTCACGCCCGGATTCGCGGTCCACCTGCAGCCCGCCGAGCGGTCCGGCGATCTTCCACCGGTCGCCCACCTTGGTGTCGTTCACGATGGCCGGGCTCACCCAGCCGCCACTCACCCGCCGCACATGGAATTCGATCTCGCCGTACGGGTTGGCGGGGATGGCGGGCGAGAGGTAACGCCACATGTTCGGCCGTTGCGGCACCGCGATCGGCACGTACTGGCCCGCCTTGAACGGGATCGGGCTGTCGGCCTGCAGCCGGACGATCGCCAGATCGTCGAGTACCCGGCGATGACCGACCACCGTCGCTTCCCAGTACGGCTGCGATTTGTCCTGGTTGGCACCGATCGCCATGGCCGCCGAGATCACGATGGTGACATCGCGCCAGCCCTCGTCGAGTTCCCGGTTCCAGCGGTTGCCGTGGTAGGTGCGCAGCGCACCGAGCAACGCGAGCCCCGCCATGTCGTAGTGGTCGGCCTCGACCCCGTACTTGCGGTGGTCGCGCGCCAATTGCTCGAGGAACCGCTGGGCGCGGTCGAAGTCGTCGAGATGTTCGAGGACGAACTGCACCGCCGTGGTCAGCCGTTTGGGCTGCATGTCCATGGTGGGCGGAAAGAGATCACGCAACCTTGGGTCCTGTGCGAACAGGTGTCCGTAAAAAGCCCTGGTCAGCCGCTCGGGGCCGCCCGGTGCCTCCATCACTCCGCGAAAATCGGCGCGGACCAGCGCAAGCGAACGCGCATCCACGTCGTCAAGCTCCCTTTCCTAGAATTGTTGCCCGGTAGCCCCGCCCCCGCGGCGGACGCCGTCTCAAGTATCCCCTGAAAACGCCAGCTCGGTGCAGGGATGCTCATCACGCCTCGCGGATCGTATGCCCAGCGCTGCCGTGCGTCCGCGAGTTCGCGTCATCGATATGGGTCGGTGATCTTCCGTAGTTCCTCGAGCGCCCCGCGCAGCGCGGTCGACCGTCGCGGCCCGAGGTGGGCGAGCCATTCCGACTCCACCTGGCGCGCCGCCTGATTCGCGACCTCGACGGCCCGTGCCCCTTTGTCCGATGGTCGCAGCAGCCGCGCGCGGCCGTCGCTGGGGTCGGGTTCGCGTCGCAGGTACCCGGCGCGCACCAGCTGGTCGACGAGCACCCCCGCGGTCTGCTTGGTGACCTGCGCCTCGGCGGCCAAGTCGGTCAACCGCGACCCGTCCGGCCCGATCCGCGCGACCAGTCGCGCCTGGGCCGGGGTCAGGTCGTCGAAGCCGCCCTCGCTCAGCGCGTCGAGTACCCGCCGCTCCATCTCCCGGTACGGGATGAAGAGCAGAACTCCGAGATTGAGCTCGTCAGCGGGCATGGCACTCCTTGATTCGGTCAGTAATGCTGACTATATTAGTCAGAAAGGCTGACTACAAGGAGCCGAGCATGGACCCCGATCAGTACTGGCGAACCATCACCGATCAGCGCCGCGCCATCGCCGGGCTCCTGGCCGAGCTCACTCCCGCCGAACTCGACGCCCCCTCGCTGTGCACGGGCTGGCGCGTCCGCGATGTCGCCGCGCACGTCGCGCTGGCACCCCAGCCCCCCGGCCCGCTCGCCATGCTGCGCGAGGCCGCCCGCGCCCACGGCAGCTTCCACCGCCTCAACCACGACCTGGCCGTCCGCTACGCCGACACCACCCCCGACCTCGCCACCGCACTCGCGAGGCTGGCCGATTCCCGCGACCTGCCCGTGGTCACCGACCATCGCAACATCCACTTCGACGTGATCGTCCACGCCCAGGACATCGCCCGCCCGCTCTCGCGCACGATCGAAGTCGACGCGCAGGCGTGTGTGGTTGCCGCACAGCGTGTCTGGACGATGGGCTGGCCGTTCTGGGCCCGCCGCCGGCTACGCGGTGTGTCCCTCGTGGCCGACGACTCCGCATGGGCCGTTGGGACCGGCCCCGAAATCCACGGCTCCACGCTGGATCTGCTCCTACTTCTCACCGGAAGACCGAGCGTTCTGCCCGCCCTGACGGGCGCAGGTGTGGAGTCGCTGACCGCACGATGAGAGGCCGGCTGCTGCCGGTTTGCTCACCCCTCGAGCCCGGTTCCGGGTCCGAGGCCCGTGCTAATCTCCCAGGTCAAAGCAGTGGACCGGCGAGAAGGGGTGGGGATGAAACGGGCGGGGATGGCGATAGTGCTCGCGGGTCTGGCGGTTGTCGGGGCGACCGGATGCGAGGACGGGACGTCGACGTCGAAGGGGACGACTACGACGGCCAAGCCGGTGTTGTGGAATCCGTGTACGGAGATTCCTGATGCGTTGTTGACGGAGGTGGGGGTCGACCCGGCGACGGAGGAGAAGGGGGTTGCGGGTATTCCGCAATCGGGGTGGGAGATCTGTGGCTGGGAAGGCCCGAATTACTCACTCACCGTGTACACGACCAGTAAGAAGGTCGAGGAGTTCGAACAGAAGCCGGGGAACGTCGATTTCCGTGACGTCACCATTGCCGGTCGATCAGGCCGCGAGTTCCGGGTCGCTGGTGCCTCGAAGCACCTCGACTGTGACGTCGTCTTTCCGAGCTCGCAGGGTGTGGTCCAACTGCAGGTACTTGGCTCTCCATTGATCGACGACCTCGAGGACCCGTGCGCGACTCTGGCGACTGTGGGCGAGGTTCTAGTGCCCACGTTCCCGAAGTAGGCAGGTCGCCCGATGGCCGAAGCGAACCCGTACGACAACCTGCTGAGCCAAGCCAAGGCCGGTGCGGTCTATCTGAATGACGAAGCCGCCGCCTACCACATGTTCAAAGCCTGCGACGTGCGCCTGAACGACCTCCGCGGATTACGCGATTCTGTGCGACGAACACAGGCTGTGAGCGGCTTCGGTGATTTCCAGATCGCAAAGGACCTCGAAAGGAAGTTTCTCCTCCAAGCGACGGGGGAGGAGAACTCGATCGACAATGTCATCCTCAAAGACATCGAAGCCGTGCAGCGATTGCGCGAAGTCTTCGCCCTCTCGTTCAAACGTCTCACCGGAACCGATATCGAAAACGCCAACGCCATGGACTACATCTCCGAGCAGGTGACCCCATGACCGGCATGCAGAGCATCAACGGCCTCGACCTCTACGGCAAGCTGCGCGACCTGGTCTCCTTCTCCGGTGACGACGGCGAACTCGACGGTTCCGAAATCGCCGACATCCAGGACGAATACAACGACCAGCGCGCAGTCACCCGGCAGAAGGCGAGCCAGCTCGGTTTCGACGGCGAATTCCGTCCGCGAACGGTCGTCGAGAACAACCTGTTCGCCGGTACCGTCGCCGAGCTTCGCGCCAAGGTCGACAAGATCGATCTCGATGCCGTCAACGATCTGATCGGCGCGTGGACCGAGATCTCCACCCGCAACGCCACCTCCCTCGACGAGTTCCGCAAGCAGATCTCGCGCGGGATGTCGCCCGATGTCTGGGCGGGTTCGGCCGCGAACGCCGCCGCCCAGACCGTCGCGGCCTACGACACCACGGGCAAACGGGTCACCACCGCGGCCGCCCTCACCAGCAACAAACTGGTCGAGTTGCGGACGGGCCTCGAACCGACGAAACGTCTTGTGCCCCATAAGCCCGAGCACCGCAGCGGCGTCGACAACTTCACCGGCCTGTTCACCGGCCGAGCGTGGCGCGATGACGATGTGGCGGAGGAGAATGCGCGGGTCGAGGCGGTGCGTGTACTCCAAACCGTCTATGCGCCGGTCGTTTACGAGTCCGACACGAATGTTCCGGTCATTCCGATCCCCAAGGCTGTGGACAACGCTGGGGATCCCGAAATTCCCGGTGGTGGTGCACGTCCCGGCGATCAAGACTCGCCCACCGGTCAGCCCGCGGCGACACCGAGCACGCCCGCGGCTGTCACCCCGGCGACCGACCCCGGCGAAACGCCCGGCGACACCTCCGCCGACGACGAAGACCAGAATTCTTCCGAGGACGACACCCCACAAGCCACCGACCCCTCGTCGACCACCCCGGCCTCGACGACTCCCGCCGCGACCACCCCACAATCGACGACTCCAGGATCTCCCGGAAGTTCGAGCAGCACAGGCCTTCCCGGTGGCGGCTCACCGGGCTCAGGCGTGCCGGGTGCCGGTTCCCCCGGCGCCAGTTCGCCGGGGGCGGGTGCGGCGGTACCCGGCAACCCCGCGTCGGCCGGTGCAGGGGCGAACCGTGGCGGCGGAGCGGGCGCTGCGGGCCGCTCCGGGATGCCCGGGATGATGGGCCCGGGCGCGGGGCGCGGCGGCGGCAAGGACGACGAGTCGACCAAGGACATCCCCGACTACCTCGTCACACAGGAGAACGGCGAGGAGCTCACCGGCCTGGACAGCCTGCCCAAGATGGTCCCGCCCGTCATCGGCGCCGACTGAGTGCCGATCTCGATGGAACAGAGTAGATTTCCCGTGCGCACCTGGCATCTCACCGCCCTCGACTTCCGCACCCTGTGGGAAGCCGCGGGGCGCGACGTCCTCCCGTACCCCTTACATCACCAGTACACCGACGTCGAGACCTACGCCGAGGTCCTGCGCCTGCGTCGCAAGGCCGCCGAGAACCTGATGGCCGAATTCGACTCCGACCTCGACCGCGCCATGGCCGCCCTGCTCGCACCGCACGCCCGCGTCGAGGTGGCGGGTGCGTCGCGCGGCGTGCGAACCATCCGCGCCCACGGCGGCACCCGCGACACCTACGCCTCCCTCGCCGTGCAGGCCCCCGGCGACACCCGCAACCCCGGCGACATCACCTTGCACTTGATGACCCCCAACGCCCTGGCCGCCGCCGTCCTCTCCACCCTCCCCAAAGTCTCACCCGGCCGCGGCCGCGAATTCCGCGTCACCGCAGCCGAACTCGCGGCCCCCCGCCCGCACACCCGCGACCGCTGGAACCCCACCCCCCGAGAACAACTGGAAACCTTCCTCGCCAAACCCACCGACACTCTCACCCACATCGGCGTCTACGCCCACGCCAGCGTCGACAACCGCCACACCGAAGGCCGCGACGACTTCCAGCTCCACGACCTCCCCGGCGACGGCCGCTACGTCTTCTACGGCGAAACCACCTTCACCGTAAAACCCACCACCCCCACTCGAATCCACAAAACCCTCACCACCATCCTCGAATCCACCGCCACCAAAGCCCGCACCGGCACCTACCGCCCGGCCTGATCGTCGAGGGCGCCCGGTCGAGGTCGGCTGCAGCCCCGGCAGCTCGAGGCGGGTGGATCAGATGGCCAGCACGGTCTTTCCGCGTGCACTCCCCGCGCCGAGTACGGCGGGTGCGGCTTCCAGCGGCACCGTCATCTGGACCGGGACCACCACATCGCCTGCCGCCACGCGCCCGAGCAAACGGCTCAGTTCCGGACCGCGCCCTTTGGATTCGAAGTTGCCGCCGGTGATGCCGCTCTCGGTGAGTGCCTGTTCGTCGGCGGCCCAGACGGTGGAGTAGGCGTGGCCGCCGCGGCGAACGAGGGTGGCGTGGTCGGCGAAGGCCGGTGCGGTGCTGACCAGGTCGAACAAGACGTCGATGCCGTCGGGGTGGGTGAAGCGCACGGCGTCGACGATGTTCGAGTCGACCTGGGTGGAGGGGTCGTGCGGGTCGGTGCGGACCTGGGTGTAATCGACGGTTTCGGCGGCGCCGAGGCGGGCGACCTGGTCGGTGGCGTCGGCGCGGGCGGTCGCGATCACGTGGGCGCCGGCGATATTGGCCAGCTGCACCAGAAAGGAACCGACACCGCCGGTGGCGCCGACGATCAGCACGGTCTGGCCGGGCTGGATGTGGGCGGCGTCGACCAGGTCCTGGGCGGTGAGCCCGGCGATGGGCAGGGCGGCGGCGGCGACCGTGGTGATGCCGTCGGGGATCTTCACCAGCGTGGCGTCCTCGGGAACCGTCGCGTACTGGGCCCAGCTGCCGTGGCCGGCGGGGGCGGTCAGGAATTTGCCGACCACCTTGTCGCCCACGGCGAACGAGGTGACGCCCGATCCGACCGCCGACACGGTGCCCGCGCCGTCCACGCCGAGGATCATCGGGAAGTCGGTCGGCATTTTTCCTTCGAGCAGCCCGTCGGCCATCTTCAGGTCGAACGGGTTGACCCCCGCGGCGTCCAAGGCGACCTGCACTTCACCCGGACCGGGTTCGGGCACCGGCATATCGGCGAGTTCGGGAGTGGCACCGAACTTGTGAACCACGATGGCGCGCATGGTCGACAACTCCTCGTATCGGGGGTGATCCAGGCACCGCAATCCTAGGCTGAGGGGGCTCCGACATGCGGCGTAGCGTGAGGCGGCGTGGCGAACCGGCGAGAAAAAGATTAAGTTGAGCGGAACAGACTCAACTTTGCCGACGTTGAACAAGTCGATACCGGAATTACCCCGAGGAGACCAGTGGACTCGTTCAATCCCACCACCAAGACCCAGGCGGCCCTGACGGCCGCCCTGCAGGCCGCGTCGGCGGCGGGCAACCCGGAGATCCGTCCGGCGCACTTGCTGGTGGCGTTGCTGGATCAGACCGATGGCATCGCCGCCCCGCTGCTCAAGGCCATCGGTGTCGACCCCGCGACCGTCGAACGGGAAGCGGGCGACATCGTCGACCGGCTGCCGCGCGCCACCGGCGCCACGACCACACCGCAGCTCGGCCGTGAGGCGCTGGCCGCGATCACCGCCGCGCAAAGGCTGGCCACCGAACTCGGCGACGAATACGTCTCGACCGAGAACCTGCTGGTCGGCCTGGCCGACGGCAGCGGCGAGGTGGCCGAGCTGCTGCGCAGACACGGCGCCACTCCCGAAGCGTTGCGTGATGCCTTCACCACGGTGCGCGGCAGCGCGCGGGTCACCAATCCCGACCCCGAAGCCTCCTACCAGGCACTCGAGAAGTACTCCACCGACCTCACCGAGGCCGCCCGCACCGGCAAGCTCGACCCGGTGATCGGGCGCGACACCGAGATCCGCCGTGTGGTGCAGGTACTGTCGCGGCGCACCAAGAACAACCCGGTGCTCATCGGCGAACCGGGCGTCGGCAAGACCGCCATCGTCGAGGGCCTCGCCAAGCGCATCGTCGACGGTGACGTGCCGGAGTCGTTGCGCGGCAAGAAGGTCGTCTCCCTCGACCTCGGCGCGATGGTCGCGGGCGCGAAGTATCGCGGCGAGTTCGAGGAGCGGCTCAAGGCCGTGCTCGACGACATCAAGAACAGCGCGGGCGAGATCATCACCTTCATCGACGAACTGCACACCATCGTCGGCGCGGGCAGCACCGGCGACTCGTCGATGGACGCGGGCAACATGATCAAACCGCTGCTCGCGCGCGGTGAGCTGCGCCTGGTCGGCGCCACGACGCTCGACGAGTACCGCAAGTACATCGAGAAGGACGCCGCGCTGGAACGTCGGTTCCAGCAGGTGCTGGTCGGCGAGCCGACGGTGGCCGACACCATCGGCATCCTGCGCGGCATCAAGGAACGCTACGAGGTGCACCACGGCGTGCGGATCACCGACTCCGCGCTGGTGGCGGCCGCGACGCTGTCGGACCGCTACATCACCTCCCGCTTCCTGCCGGACAAGGCGATCGACCTGATCGACGAGTCGGCGTCGCGGCTGCGGATGGAAATCGACTCGCGCCCGGTCGAAATCGACGAGGTGGAGCGCGCGGTGCGCCGACTCGAGATCGAGGAGGTCGCGCTCGAGAAGGAGACCGACGAGGCGTCCAAGCAGCGCCTGGAGAAACTGCGCCAGGAACTGGCCGACGACCGCGAGAAGCTCAACCAGCTCACCACCCGCTGGCAGAACGAGAAGAACGCCATCGACTCGGTGCG
Source organism: Nocardia sp. GTS18 (assembly GCF_013839555.1). Classification (NCBI taxonomy): domain Bacteria; kingdom Bacillati; phylum Actinomycetota; class Actinomycetes; order Mycobacteriales; family Nocardiaceae; genus Nocardia; species Nocardia sp. GTS18. The sequence goes on from NZ_JACBIU010000029.1 coordinate 40,722, forward strand.
CGGGCTCAAGGAGGAGCTCGAGCGCCTGCGCGGCGAATCCGAACGTGCCGAACGCGACGGCGATCTCGGCAAGGCCGCCGAGCTGCGCTACGGCCGCATCCCGGCGCTGGAGAAGCAGCTGGCCGCGGCCGAAGAGGCCAGCGGTGCGGCCGCGAGCGGTGAGGTGATGCTCAACGAGGAGGTCACCCCGGACGACATCGCCGATGTGGTGTCCTCGTGGACCGGTGTGCCGGTGGGGCGGATGCTCGAAGGCGAAACCGCGAAACTGCTGCGGATGGAGACCGAGGTCGCCGGGCGTGTCGTCGGCCAGGAAGAGGCCGTGCAGGCGGTGTCCGACGCCGTGCGCCGCTCGCGTGCCGGGGTGGCCGACCCGAACCGGCCGACGGGCTCGTTCATGTTCGTCGGGCCGACCGGTGTCGGTAAGACCGAGCTGGCCAAGTCGCTGGCGGAATTCCTGTTCGCCGACGAACGCGCCATGGTCCGCATCGATATGAGCGAGTACAGCGAGAAGCACTCGGTGGCTCGCCTGGTCGGTGCGCCTCCCGGTTACGTCGGCTACGACCAGGGCGGTCAGCTCACCGAAGCGGTGCGCAGGCGGCCGTATTCGGTGGTGCTGTTCGACGAGATCGAGAAGGCACACCCGGACGTGTTCGACATCCTGCTGCAGGTGCTCGACGAGGGCAGGCTCACCGACAGCCAGGGCCGTACGGTCGATTTCCGCAACACCATCCTCATCCTCACCTCCAACCTGGGCGCCGGTGGCACCAAGGACCAGGTGATGGACGCGGTGCGCCGAGCGTTCAAGCCGGAGTTCCTCAACCGGCTCGACGACGTGGTGATGTTCCACGCGCTCGACGCGAAACAGCTGGAGTCGATCGTCGACATCAACCTGCGTCAGCTGCAGAAGCGGTTGTCACAGCGCAGGCTCACCCTCGATGTCACCGAGGAGGCCAAGCAGTGGCTCGCGGTGCGCGGTTACGACCCCGCCTACGGCGCGCGCCCGCTGCGCAGGCTGATCCAGCAGGCCATCGGCGACAGCCTGGCCAAGGAACTGCTCTCCGGCACGGTCACCGATGGCGACACGGTGTCGGTGAGTGTGGACGACGCCGCCGACAAGCTGGTCGTCGGCCGCGAAGTTGTCCACAGTTCATGATTTATCCACAGCCCGGTGCGTAGGACCCTCTCTACGCGCCGGGCTGACCTACGCTGGGGACATGACGAATCCGAACGATCCGTGGGGACAACGCCCGGAGGATTCGCCGACGGAACGGCTGGGTTCGCCAGGGAACGAAACCACACGGCCGTACGGCGGTGGGTTCGACGAGTGGGGCCAACCGTCGAACCCCACCCAGGCGTTACCGCCGCACGACGCTCAATGGGGACCGTATGAAAGTGGTTATCCCGCAGAGCAACCCGCACCCCAACCGGCCTACGGGCAGGGATATCCGCCCGCCCCGCCGCCGGGCTACGGGCCGCCGCAGCAGCCCGAATATCCACCGCGACCACAGGACGGCGACCAGGAACCGCCGAAGAAGCACACCGGCCTGTGGATCGCGCTCGGCCTGGCCGTCGTGGCGCTCATCGCCTTCGGCGGCATCCTGGCCGGTCTGATGCTCACCGGTGGCGGCGGTTCCGACGACGACACCGCCGCCGCACCACCCACCACCCAGACCCTGCAACCACCGACCAGACAGACCACCCCGACCGCGCCGCCGAACGCGAGCGGCCTGCCCGGCTTACCCGGCCTCGGCGGCACCGAAGACCTCGGCGCCACCATGGGCAGCATCACCGCCAACACCGGCTCCGAGATCACCATGAGCACCCTCGGCGGGTCGAGTGTGCGGGTGCTGATCGACGAGGCCACGCAGGTGATCTCGCTGAGCACCACCAAGGCGAGCGAACTTCCGGTGGGTGACATGGTTATGGTGCAGGGCGACAAGAACCCAGACGGGTCGATCCGCGCCAAGATCATCATCAGCACGGCGCTCCCGAGCGGCCCCCGATGAGCGACCCGCGCGTCGAATCCCCGGTGCTACCGGGCAATCACGGCGACGGCTGGATAGGCTAGGCGACGATGACGGCTATGTGGTTCGGCTTGGCGGCGATCGCACTCGTTGGTGCGGTCGTACTGCTGTATTTCGATCGGGTCCAGCGACAGCGCACCGGACACGCCCGCCAGGTGTGGGCGAAGTCCCAGGGCTATACCTATGTGTCGGTGGAGCCCGCCCTCGCCTCGACGTGGCGGCGCGGCGCGCTGACCAAGCTCGGGTACCTGTCCGCGGTCGACGTGGTCTCCGGCATCCGCAAGGGCGAGAAGTTCGTGCTCTTCGACCTGGAAGACGCCGCCACGCTGGTGGCCGTGCGCCGCCAGATCGGGTCCGAGATCGACGTCGACATGCGGCTCAAGACCGCGTCGCCGCCCAAGGACCACGATCTGGAACTGCTCGGCGCCATCGGCGACCGGGTCGTGTTCGCCACCGACCCCGAGATCGCCCGGCACGCCGTCGACCAGCGGATGGTCGGCTTCATCGAATCCCTGTCCGATACCGTGCAGATGCTGTGGAGCGAGGGCAACTGGACCCTCGGCATGCTCCCGGTCGGCAGCGGGTCCAAGGACTGGGAGACCGCGATCGACGCCGTGCTTCGCCTGTCGGGTCTGCTGCACGTGCTGCCGCCGGTGGCCGAGCCGAACGAATACACCCGTCCCCGTTCGGGAATCGGTGAACCCTCGCCCGACGGGTTCCGCGACGAGTACGACGACGACTACGCTCCGGCCGCCCGCGTGCCCGATACCGACGGCCGCGCCCGCTTCCCCGGTCCCGACGACGAAACCGATGTCGACGACCACTACGGCCGCGCCGCCGAACCGCTGTTCCCCGCGCGCCCCGCCCAGGCACCCGAGGACGACTACGACCGCCTGCCGCCGCGCAAACCCGCCTTCGCGGCCGACCCGGATTTCGATCCCGACCTCGACGACCCGGATTTCGAGGACCAGCCCGCACCCGGCCGCCGTCCGCTCGGCGAACCGCCGAAGCGCCCGTCGCTCGCCGTCGTCCCGGAACCGCGCCCGCGTGTGGAGCCACCGCGTCCGCGCGCGGAAGACCCGCGTCCGCGCGCGGACGAGCAGCGTGCCGACGACGAGTCCGACCAGCCCGGCGGCCCCTTCCACCCCGGCTTCCGCCCCTACCAGGGCCCCGTCCCGAAGTGATCCCGATGCCGTGACACGGCATCATCCGTCGACCCGAATCGACCAGCTATGACCGATATTCCCGCGCGCCTGCCCGGTGCGTCCCGACCCGTCGCCCTGATCACCGGCCCCACCTCCGGCATCGGCCTCGGCTTCGCCCATCGCCTCGCCGCCCTCGGCTACGACCTGGTGCTTGTCGCCAGGAACGAGGTGCGGTTGCGTGGCCTCGCCGACGAACTCGGCCGCCGGTACGCCACCTCCGCCGAGGTCCTCGTCGCCGACCTCGCCGATGACGACGACCGCGCCCGCGTCGCCGAACGTGCCGAGGCCGGCCTCCAATTCCTGGTCAACAACGCCGGTTTCGCGCACTCGGGGGAGTTCTGGACCCTCGAACCCGCCGAGTTGCAGGCCCAGCTCGATGTGAACGTCACCTCGGTCGTGCAGCTCACCAGGGCCGCACTCCCCGCGATGATCGCGGCCGCGTCCGGTTCGATCGTCAATGTGGCCAGCGTGGCGGGGCTCGTGCCCGGCCGCGGATCCACCTATTCGGCGTCGAAGGCCTATGTCGTCGCCTTCACCGAAGGTCTCGCGGGCGGACTGTCCGGCACCGGTGTGCGCATCCAGGCCCTGTGCCCCGGCTTCGTGCACACCGAGTTCCACGAGCGCGCCGGCATCGAGATGAGTTCGCTGCCCAAGGCGCTGTGGCTCGAGGTGGACCAGGTGGTCGACGGCTGCCTGCACGACCTGGAAGCGGGCCGGGTCATCAGCGTTCCCGGCCTGCAGTACAAGGTCATCACCACGGTGGCGGGGATGGTTCCGCGCACCCTCATCACGCGGCTCAATCGCGGCCTGTTCAACGCACGCGGCAGGACCTAGGGCATGGCGTGGGCCCCGGCGGCGGCAGCGTAGCGTAATCGCGCAGGGCCCACGCAGATGACCGAAAGGAAACCGCATGATCGACCAGGCACGTCAGGCGCTCACCGAAGCCGATCGCGACCAGTTGGCCGCGCTCGTGCGCGAGCTCGCGGTCGTGCACGGCAAGGTGACACTGTCCTCGGGCAAGGAGGCCGAATACTACGTCGACCTGCGCCGCGCGACGCTGCACCACCAGGCCGCCCCGCTGATCGGGTCGCTGCTGCGTGAGCTGGTCGCCGACTGGGACTTCGACGCCGTCGGTGGGCTCACCATGGGCGCCGATCCCGTCGCGATGGCCGTCATGCACGCGCCCGGTCGCCCGATCGATGCCTTCGTCGTCCGCAAGGCCGCCAAGGCCCACGGCATGCAGCGCCAGATCGAGGGCCCCAACGTCGTCGGCAAGCGGGTGCTGGTGGTCGAGGACACCACAACCACGGGCAATTCGCCGCTCACCGCCGTGCGCGCGCTGCGCGACGCGGGCGCCATCGTGGTGGGTGTGGCCACCGTCGTGGACCGCGAAACCGGTGCTGACCAGGTGATCGCCGCCGAGGGGCTGGAATACCGGTCCATCCTCGGTCTCGACGACTTGGCTCTGAGTTAGCCTGAACATCGGAAAACTCGGACGGCGACGAAGCCGTCCGGCAGGTGAGAAGGACGTGTGAGTCACCCGTGGTGAGCATTGCAGTTAACAAAGGTCGCGACAACGTCGCGATGCTCGGGATCGGTGCCTACCGCCCGCAGCGCATCGTCAGCAATGCCGAGGTGTGTGAGGTTCTCGACTCGACGCCCGACTGGATCTTCGAACGCACCGGCATCCACAACCGGCGCTGGATCAGCGGCGACGAGACCATCCGCTCGATCGCGGCGGCCGCGGGCGAGCGCGCGCTGAAGAACAGCCCGGTCGACCGCGCCAAGATCGGTGCGGTCCTGCTGTGCACCTCGAGCTGGCTCAAGCTCACCCCGCACGGCGCGCCGTCGGTGGCCTACGACCTCGGCCTCAACGGTGTGGCCGCGTTCGACCTCACCTCCGGCTGCGGCGGCTTCGGCTACGGCCTCGGCGTCGCCGCCGACCTGATCCGCGCCGGTTCGGCCGAATACGTGCTGGTGATCGGCGCCGAGACCATGACCGTCGGTCTCGACCCGACCGACCGTGGCACCGCGATGATCTTCGGTGACGGCGCTGGCGCCGTCGTCGTCGGCCCGGCCGAGGAGAACGGCATCTCGCCCACGGTGTGGGGCAGCGACGGCGAGAACGCCGAAGCCATCGCCCAGGACGTCGACTTCCTCGCCTACATGAACAAGGCCCAGGCCATGCAGGGCACCGATCCCGAGGTGGAGCCGGTCGGCCGCATGTCGCTGCACATGGAGGGCCCCAAGGTCTTCCGGTGGGCCGCGGTCACCCTGCCGCGCGCCTTGTCGGCGGCGCTGGACGCCTCCGGTGTGGCCAAGGAGGACATCGAGGTGTTCATCCCGCATCAGGCCAATGCCCGCATCAACGAGCTGATGAAGAAGAACCTCGGCCTCGCCGAGAACATCCCGATGGCCAACGACATCGAGAACACCGGCAACACTTCGGCCGCCTCGATCCCGCTGGCGATGGAGGAGATGCTGGTGACCGGTAAGGCCAAGGGCGGTCAGCTGGCGCTGCTGCTCGGCTTCGGCGCGGGCCTGAGCTACGCGGGCCAGGTCGTCACCTTGCCGCCCGCCCCGAAGGAACCGAGCTTCTGACGATGCGTCCGTTGCGCGCGGGCTATCTCGCGGCGGCGGCGGTCACCGTTTTCGGTGCCGTCACCGGCCGCGAACGCCTGCAATGGGTGGCCAAGCCGCTGCTGATGCCGCTGCTCGCGGCCGACGCGGTGACCAGTGGCGCTGTCGACCCGGCCGAGCGTCGGATCTTGCTCGCCTCACTGGCCGCCGCCACCGTGGGCGACGTCCTGCTCATCGACCCGGACGACGACCGCCGCCTCATCGCGGGCGCGTCGTCGTTCGCGGTGATGCAAACGGGATACTCGCTGCTGTGGTGGCAGCGTGGGGCCCGTCCCCGTCCCGAGATCGCCGTGCCGCGTCTGCTCGCCTGGGCGGGCGCGGCCGCGCTGCTCCGTGCCAAGGCCCCGGCACTTGCTCTGCCGCTCACCGCGTACGGCGCGACGCTCGGAACCGCCGCGACCCTCGCCTCGGACCCTGCCCTGGCTCCCGACGCGAAAAACATTGCCGGACTGAACATTCCGAACGAGGACCCGCGCAGCCGCTACGGCTCGGGCGCGTTGCTGTTCACCGTTTCCGACGGCCTGATCGTCCTGCGCCGCCTCTTCGCGAAGTCCGAAAGATCCCGCCGCATCACCGAAGGCATCATCCTCGCCACCTACGCGGCGGCCCAGTACCACCTCACCGTCGCACCACCGACCCGGGCTGCGACAGCCGCCGACCAGAAGGTGCGCTGAACGCGGCTCGAGTTGCACCCTGACTGCCGCGACGGCGACTGGGCGGCATGGGTGCACCAGGACGCGAGCGTCGACCCTCAGGCCGGGTCGACGCGTGCCGACCCGCCGGTCAGCTCACCGCGAGGAACGTCAGGACGGTCGCACCGATACGGATGATGTCACCATCGCCCAGCAAAGCCCCACTGTCGATGGGCAATTCGTTCACATAGACACCATTGGCCGAATGCAGATCCTTGATCAGCAGGCCGGCACGGCTGGGCATGATGTGGGCGTGGTAGCGGCTCGCCTTGGGGTCGTCGAGGACCAGTTCGTTGTCGGTCATGCGCCCGATTCGCAAGCCGCCGTGCGGAATCGGGATGGTGCGGCCGTCGGCGAAGCGCAGGTTGCCGTTGCGGATCGAGCGCGGCACCTCGGTGACGGTCTCCGTCATCGCGGCGGCGACCTGCTCGGATCGCTTGAAGGCCTGCACATTCAACGGTTCCTGGCGAAGGACGCGCTGCTCGAGTTCGATCAGCGCGGCGCCCGGGTCGATGCCGAGTTCCTCGGCGAGGACGGAACGAACCCGGCGGCACGCCTCGAGCGCGTCGGCCTGACGACCAGACAGGTACAGCGCGGTGATGAGCTGACCCCACAGCGGTTCGCGCAGCGGGTTCTCGTTGGTCATGGTGACCAACTCGCCGATCACCGAAGACGAACGCCCACAGGCGATTTCGGCATCGATGCGGGCAGAGGCGGCGAGCAGTCGCTCCTCGTTCATCGCGGTGGCGAAACCGTCGGCGAACTGCAGACCGGCCAGGTCGGCCAGCGCACGCCCCGACCACTCCCGCAGCGCCGCGCCGAACAGGTTGGCCGCACCGGGGTGGTCACCGGCGTCGAGGCAGCGCGAACCGGCCTCGCGTGCGTTCTCGAAGCGGCCCAGATCGCAAGCGGTGTCGGGGATTTCGAGCCGATATCCGGCGCCCTCGGTGCGCAGCACCTGTGCGGAGTCGATTCCGGCGTTGCGCAGCGCCTTGCGGATATTGGAGACGAACACCTGCAGGCTCGCCGCGTACGAGTCGGGCGGATCCTCGTTCCACACCATCTCGGCGAGCACAGCCGACGACACCGCGCGCCGCCGGTTGACGGTGAGCGCGGCAAGCAGCGCGCGCGGCTTGGGCCCGCCGACCGCTACCGGCTCACCGCCGACGAGCAGTCGAACGGGCCCGAGCACACGGACATCAAGACTCATGAGCTCGGGCCCCGTTTGTTCGATACCGAATTCAGGAACCGCTGACGGAGCGACCGGCCGACTTGAGGTCGTTGCAGGCCTCGAGCACGCGCGCGGCCATCGAGGACTCGGCCTTCTTCAGGTAGCTGCGCGGGTCGTAGGTCTTCTTGTTGCCGACCTCGCCGTCGATCTTGAGCACACCGTCGTAGTTGGTGAACATGTGCCCGGCGACGGGGCGGGTGAAGGCGTACTGGGTGTCGGTGTCGACGTTCATCTTCACCACGCCGTAGCGCAGCGAGTCCTCGATCTCGGACTTCAGCGAGCCCGAACCGCCGTGGAAGACGAAGTCGAACGGCTGCGCGTCGGCGTCGAGGCCGAGCTTGGCGGCCGCCACGCGCTGGCCCTCGGCCAGCACCTCGGGCTTGAGCACCACGTTGCCCGGCTTGTACACACCGTGCACGTTGCCGAAGGTGGCGGCGAGCAGGTACTTGCCGTTCTCGCCGGCGCCGAGCGCGTCGATGGTCTTCTCGAAGTCCTCGGGCGAGGTGTAGAGCTTGTCGTTGATCTCGGCCTCGACACCGTCCTCTTCACCGCCGACGACGCCGATCTCGACCTCGAGGATGATGTTGGCGGCCTTCGAGAGCTTGAGCAGCTCCTTGGCGATCTCGAGGTTCTCGTCGATCGGGATGGCCGAGCCGTCCCACATGTGCGACTGGAACAGCGGGTTGAGGCCGTTGTTCACGCGCTCCTGGGAGATGGCGAGCAGCGGACGCACGTAGGTGTCCAGCTTGTCCTTGGGGCAGTGGTCGGTGTGCAGCGCGATCGTCACGTCGTATTTCGCGGCGACCACGTGCGCGAACTCGGCCAGCGCCACCGCGCCGGTGACCATGTCCTTCACGCCCTGGCCCGAAGCGAACTCGGCGCCGCCGGTGGAGAACTGGATGATGCCGTCGCTCCCGGCCTCCGCGAAGCCCTTGATGGCGGCGTTGATCGTCTCCGACGAAGTGCAGTTGATAGCCGGGAATGCGAACGAGTGCGCCTTGGCCCGGCCGAGCATCTCGGCGTAGACCTCCGGAGTCGCGATAGGCACAGCAGTGACCTCCGTCTGTGGGGAGCAAAAAACCAATTCTGTCAGGCCACACCCTAGGTTAGGAAGTGATCGATGAGTTCACCGGCTGGTTTCCACCTCCTCGCCCACACCCATTCACTTCACAGCCGCGACCGGTACTGTGGGGCCCGTGACTTTGCTGGCGGTTTCCGATGTGATGACGCACAACCTCGCGTTGACCCAGTTGCTGGACCCGATGTATCTGCTCCAGGACACGTGGCTGAAGAACGCGGTGCTACCCGCCATCCTGGCGATTGTCTTCATCGAGACCGGCCTGCTGTTCCCGTTGCTGCCCGGTGACTCGCTGCTGTTCACCGGTGGCATGCTGGCCGCGCAGGGCAGCCCGAACATCTGGGTGCTCGTCCCGCTGGTGATCGCGACCGCGTTCGCGGGCGACCAGTGCGCGTACTGGATCGGGCGAAAAATCGGGCCCGCGATCTTCCGTAAGGAGGACAGCCGCTTCTTCAAGAAGCAATACGTCGTCGAGACCCACGAGTTCTTCGAGAAGCACGGCCCCAAGACGATCATCCTGGCCAGGTTCGTGCCGATCGTCCGCACGTTCATGCCGGTGCTCGCCGGTGTGTCGAAGATGAGCTACCGCAAGTACGTGGCGTTCGACATCGTCGGCGCCGTGCTGTGGGGCGGCGGTGTGACGATCATCGGTTACTTCCTCGGCAATGTGCCCTTCATTCGCGACCATGTGGAAGCGATCTTCCTGCTGATCGTGTTCGTCTCGATCCTGCCCGCCATCATCACCGTCGGTAAGAAGGTCGTGCTCGCGCGTCGCGCTGTCCCGGTTGTCCCCGTGGTGCCCGCCGAGCCTGCCGAACTGGCCGTCTCGACGAACAAGACGCTCTGATCGACGTGACAGCGGGACCATCCACCTACGCCGTCGGCAGCTTCGATCCGCTGGTTTCGGCCGGGCCCGCTGTGGTCTGCACGGTCGTGCTGGTGTTCGTGTTTCTGGAATGCGCGTTCATCATCGGGCTGTTCCTGCCCGGCGATTCGATGCTGATCACCGCGGGTATCGTGCTCGCCTCCCACGCCAACGGCGAAGCGCAGGTGTGGGGGCTTTCCGTCGGCACCATGCTGGCGGCGATCGCCGGGAACCAGGTGGGATACCTGGTCGGCCAGCGCACCGGCCATCGTGTGGTCGCGCGCAAGAACGGCCGCTACATCAATACCGAGAACTTGGCGAAGGTGACGCATCTGCTGGAACGGCACGGGTTCTTCGCGGTGATGATCGCCCGCTGGATCCCGTGGGTGCGCACGCTGTGCCCGATGGTCGCGGGCGCGGCCGGGATGGATCACCGCAAGTACACGATCGCCAGCACCATCGGCGCGATCATCTGGGCGCCGGTGCTGCTGCTCATCGGCTATTACGCGGGTGAGTTCCTCGAGCGGGTGTCGTGGTTGATGCCCGCGGTGATCGGCACCCTGGTCGTCGGCCTGATCATCGGCACGGTGATCGGCATCCGGCACTACCGCCAGGAAATGGCCAAGCCCGCCGAGGACTACGAAGTCGAGTGCGAGGCGGGTGTCGGCGAGCGCTAGAGGCCCGCGGCGCTCACCTGGTAGGCGGCTTCCATCAGCATCCAGCCCGACAGCTGCACCGACAGATCGCGTTCGGGAACCACCGACGCGGTCACCGAACCACCCGCGGTGAACTTGCCCGCGCCCGCCGAACCGCCCGGCAGGCGGGCCGGTTTGCTCCAGTCGTAGCCGAACAGCGGTTCGCCCTCCACCTCGAGGCGGTTGCTCCAGGCTGCGGTGGCCGAGGTCTTCACGATGGCCGCGGCGATGCGGCGCGCGGCCTCGGGGCGTTTGCCCTCGCCCGGCAGCATCAGCGCGACGACGGCCAGGTAGCGGGCGAGGATGCCGTTGAACAGGCCGCCGTCGCCCCCGCCACCGCCGGAGATCACCAGTCGGTGGGTCATGTGGTCTTCCACCGCGTCGACCAGGTCGACGGTGCGGTCGATGTGGCGGTCGTCGTCGGTGTGTACCGCCAGCTCGGCTTCCAGGCCGAGCACCACACCCTGGCAGTAGGTGAACGTGGGTCGTTCGATCTCGCCGGAGGGCAGGTGGATGCCGTCGAGGACGAGACCGGTCGCCGGGTCGCGCAGGGTGTCGTGCAGCCAGTCGGCCATCTGCTGGGCGCGTTCGACCTGGCCGAGTCGCAGCAGGGCGATGCCCGCGGGGCCGTTCGCCGGTGCGTTGTAGAAGTCGGACCGCACCCGCCACGGGATGCCGCCGCCGACCCCCGGGTTCCACGAGCTGTAGAGCTGCTGTTCCAGGGCGAGCAGACCGCCACGCGCCGCGCTGAGTTCCTGGGTGCGTTCGGCGCGTTCGAGTGCGATGGCCAGCCAGGCCATGTCGTCGTAGTAGCGGTTGGTCCAGCCGGTGATGTTGCGCATGCGGTGCGAGCGCGCGATGGCGGCGATGCGCCTGCGCCGGGCCGGTGTCGGTACCCGGTTCGCGGCGTCGATCGCGCAGTCGAGCAGGTGCGCCTGCCACCAGTAGTGCCAGCTGCCGAACAGGCGTTCACGCCGGGTGGCCGGCCAGCCGACGACACCCAATTCCGTTCCGGGACAACCCCACAGCGCGCGCAGGTGGCGCGAGATGATGGCCGATTCGGCCATGTCGGCGCGTTCGGACCACAGCGCAGGGGTCGGTACGGATCCGGTATCAGTCGGCTGCGGGCGCCGGCCCCCACGCGAGGTCATGGGGTCCATGTTGCCAGGTCGGTGTGCATGCGGGGCAAGGAAATTGTGGTCTGTGGCGACCGGTGTGGCGTGGCAGACCTGATGTGACGCGCGGGGTTCAGGTGATCGGCCAGGCCAGTGACAGATCGGCGTGCTGACGGATCCAGGTGTGCATGGCGATACCTGCCGCGACACCCGCGTTGATGCTGCGGGTCGAACCGAACTGGGAGATCGAAACCGTGAGGGCGGCAGCGTCTTTCGCGTCGTCGCTGACGCCGGGTCCCTCCTGGCCGAACAGCAGGAGGCATTCGCGCGGCAGCTGGGCGGTTTCGAGCGGCACCGAGCCTGGCACATTGTCGACGGCTACCACGGTGAGTCCTTCGCGGGCGGCGTAGTCACGCAGCTCGGTCAGGTCGGCGTGGTGGACCAGGTGCTGGTAGCGGTCGGTGACCATGGCGCCGCGCCGGTTCCAGCGGCGCCGGCCGACGATGTGCACCGCGGCGGCGGCGAAGGCGTTGGCGGTGCGGACCACGGTCCCGATATTGGCGTCGTGGCCGAAGTTCTCGATGGCCACGTGGAAGGGGAAGCGGCGGGCGTCGATGTCGGCGACGATCGCCTCGCGCCTCCAGTAGCGGTAGGCGTCGACCACATTGCGGCGGTCGCCTTCGGCGAGCAGCACCGGGTCGTAGCGCTCGTCAGTGGGGGCGGGCGTGCCGTACTCCTGCTCCCACGGGCCGAGACCGTGTGGATGTTCACCCCACTCGGTGGGTCCCGCGACGTCGGCCTCTGGTTCGATCACCCGCAGGATGCTAGCTCAGTAGGTCGATGTGTCCGCCGACGCACCGATCACCATGAGCACCACCGCGAGCACGATGAACAGCAGCATGATGCCGAGCATCGCGGAACCGATGATGCCCATGATGTAGCCCGCGTACACCTGCGAACGGCCGCCGATCGTGCCGTTGGACGCGTCGATCTCGGCCAGCGCCGACTTGGCCTTCAGCCAGGCGAACGGCGCGGTGAGACCGCAGAACGACACCCCGATCACCCCGAGCACCAGCACGAGGGTCGACTCCGGGTGGTCCGGCGGGCGGTAGTAGCCCTGCCGCGGTAGCGGGTAACTCATAGGCCGCATGGTAGCCGGGGCATCAACCCTGCTCGGTCATCATCGGGGGATCCGGCTCGGGGGTGGGCAGCGCGACCAGGGGGCTGCCCCGGCGCAGGGTGCGCTGCCAGCGCAGCGGATCGTAGACGGCGGGTTCGGTTTCCTCGATGAACTGCCGGATGAGCGTCACGAAGCGGTCCGGATCGAAGTGGTGCGGGAAATGACCGGCGCCGGTGAAGATTTCGATGCGACTGCCCGGGAATGCACGATGCGCGCGGGTGGCGTGTCCGGAGGGGATGACGGTGTCGCGGGTGCCGCCGATGACCAGGGTGGGCAGGTGGGCGGCCAGGTAGCCGCGATCGAGCATGGTGATGGTCTGCCCGCGCCGGTCGGCTGCCGCGCGGATGGTCCGGAGGAAGGCGTTGCGGGCGCCCGATTCGGCCAGGCCGCCGTAGAGGCGGAGCACGTATTCGGCGTCGGGTCCGAGACCGAGCCCGCCGACCGCCGTGACCAGCGGGATCGCGGCACGCACCACCGTACGCACCGGCCAGCTGGTGACGGCCATCAGCGCCGGCCCGGCGCCCGCGATCGTGGCCAGCCGGAACGCCGGGTGCACGCCCGCACCCATGCCGGCCGGGCACACCAGCGCGAGCCGCTCGACCTTCTCCGGGAACTGGTAGGCGAACTGCAGGGCGACCCCGCCGCCGAGCGAATGCCCGACCACGGTGACCCGTTCGACGCCGAGCACGCTGAGCAGGTCACGCATGCCGTTGGCATAGGCGGCTACCGCGTAGTCGGCGCGCGGCTTGGCGGATTCACCGTGCCCGAGCAGGTCGGGTGCGATGACGGTGTAGTGCTCGGCGAGCGCGTCGAAGACAGGAGCCCAGGTCCCGGAACTGTCGGTGATGCCGTGGATGAGCAGCACCGGCGGACCTGTCCCGGCCATCCGGTACGCACGCCGATACCCGTGCACCTCGATGAACCGCACATTCCCGTTCATCAACGAAGCGTGCGCGCGGGGTGTTGCGGGACGACAACACGCAGGTAAGCGACATGTGACACCGCGTATCAGCTACGCGGTGCACAGGGCTTCGCCTCAGGTCAGGCGGATTTCCGCGGCGGCGCGGCCGAAGAGCTTGCGGCCCTCCGAGGTTCCGCTCAGCAGCACGGTGGCCGCGCGGCGGTCGGTGTCGATCGACTTGATCTTGCCGGAGAACTGGATCTCGCCCGCCGCGGTCGGTGGGACCGGGACGAAACCGGAGAAACGCACGGCCAGCTTCTCGATGGCGGTCGGGTCACCGAGCCAGTCCGTGAGGTACTGGGCGGCCAGGCCCATGGTGAGCAGGCCGTGGGCGACGACGGTCGGCAGGCCGGCCAGTTCGGCGGCGCGGTCGCTGAAGTGGATCGGGTTCGGGTCGCCCGAGACGCCCGCGTAGTTGGCGAGGTCGCCACGGGTGACGCGCGCGGTGGCGACCGGCAGCTCCATGCCCTTGGTCAGCGATTCGAACCCGGGGCCGGTGTGCACGGGCACGAACTCGCGCGGCGGCACGGCGGGAGCGGGGCCGGTGCGGCGGATCAGCAGGTCGTCGGCGATGCCGGTGTCGCCGGGACGGGGATGCATGCTGATGTTCTCGACGGCCTCGACGATATTGGGGTCGACCTCCACGCCGCGGCGCGCGACGATGGTCGTCGTCCCCTGCACCGCCACCTCGTCGTGCTGGTTCACCAGCTTGAAGCCGACATTGACGAAGTCGTTGTCGGCGAACTGGCGGATCGACTCGATCTCGATCTCCGTGCGGATCCGGTCGCCTGCCAGCATCGGGCGGAAGATCTCGAACACCTGGTCGGTCTGCAGCACCTGCGACAGGTCGTACTCGGTGAGTACCCCGTCGAGCAGGGCGCGGGTGGCGCTCATCCCGATCACCGACGCGAAGGTCGGCGGTGCGATCACCGCGTCGTAGCCGAGCTTGCGGGCGTCGACCTCGTTCTGGTGCGCGAGGTGCGTGTTCTGCACCGCCCGGGCGAATTCGCGGATCTTCTCGCGCCCCACCTCGTAGTGATCGCGGAATCCGAAGCGCTGGCCCACCAGCGCCGCCTCCGGGACCACAGCTTCGATGTCCGGCTGCGACGTTGTGTGTTCCGTGCTCATGATCCGAAAAATGATACTGGGTGCACAGTGCCCGATACCAGTTATGTGTGACCCGTCATAGCACCTCTGACCGGCGCTACGACGGGTCATCGCCGGTTCAGGGTGCTGCCGTGGGGTCGCACACCTTCCAGCCGCCGTCGGTCTTCTGCAGGTCGAAGGTGCGTGCGGTGCGCTTGGATTCCGCCGCCGTGTACACCGTGGCCTCGGCCAGCGCCGTGTCGTCGGTGATCCGCACCGCGTCCACGCTGTCGACCACCGGAATGGACCCCTGCTCGGTCGAGAGCTGATGCACGCCCTGGAACTGCTCGGTGCTGATGCCCTGGTAGAAGTCGTGCAGCTGCCCGCAGGTGGTGGACCTCAGAGTTTCGAGATCACCGGCGCGCAGTGCGTCGGTGTACTCACCGATCACCGCCCGCACCTGCCCCTCCGGCGAATTGTCACCCGTCGTCATCAGCACGACGCCCACGATCAACGCGATGACGAGCACCGCTGCACCCGCCGCCGCCAACAGCAACCGCTTCGAACGACCCGCCCCTGCGGCGTTCGCCTGCTGCTGCGGTGCGGCCCCTTGCTGACCCGGCTCGATCCGCTGCGGAGGTGCGACTTGCCGCTGCCCATCCGCCAGGTGGTGCGCGGGCCGCGTCGGCTGGATGTCAGCAGGAGAAGGTGCCCCTGGCCCCTGGCCACGAGCAATACCCGCCCCTTGCGCACCATGCTGCGCCGACGGGCGCGTCTCCTCGACCCCTGGTCCCTGCGGTCCGCGAGGAGCTCCTGCCCCTTGCGGACCCTGGGGTGCCGACGGGCGGGTCTCCTCGATCCCTGGTCCTTGCGGTCCGCGAGGAGCTCCTGGCCCTTGCGGACCCTGGGGTGCGGACGGGCGGCTGTCCTCGGCCCCTGTTTTTTGCAGTCCGCGCGGAACTCCCGGTCCTTGAGGTGCCGATGGCCGTGCGTCTTCGGCCCGTGGTCCTTGCGGTCCGCGAGATGCCCCCGGTCCTTGCGGCCCTTGCGGCCCTTGCTGTCCGCGCGGCCCTTGGGATGCGGATGGCCGTGTGTCTTCGACGCCGGCTCCCTGCGGTCCGCGGGGAGCGCCCGGCCCCTGGGGTCCTTGCGGTGCGGACGGCCGTCTGTCTTCGGCCCCGGCCCCACGGCCCCCCTGCGGTCCCGACGGGCGCGCGTCCTCGACACCGGGCCCCTGCGCTCCCTGCTGCCCTGCCTGCCTTGGCCCCGCAGGACCGCGCGGCGTGCTGGGCGGCGGCGTCACGGCCCGCCCACCGACAACCCGATCCGTCCCTCGCTGCACCGGAAAAGTGGTGGTAGGCGCATCCGCGGGATTGACCACGCGCATAGCAACGGTCTGATCCTCCGACCCGGATTCGCCCGTGCCGGAAGAACTCTCGCCCTTCTTCGACAACCCGCCGGCCCCGGCAGCAGCCCCAGCTCCAGCCGCAGCGGCCGTAGCCCCAGCCGCACCGCCGAGAGCTTTGCCGCCGCTCCCACCCGTCTGGTCCTGCGCCCGGGCATCCCCGCGCTGCTGCCCGGAACTCGTGGAGAACTTCTCCGTCGCATCCGAGCCCTGCGAATCACCCTCACGCACAGCGGATTCAGAGCCAACAGGTCGAGGCTGCCCCGCATCGTTGCTGCCACGCGACTCTTCTCGCGCACCACGGGCGTCGGGTGCTCCAGCCCGCTCGATGTCGCGTGCAGTCTGCTCCCCGCGCGAATCATCTTGTGTCGCTTGAGTATCCGCGGCTACGGCCCGTTCGACCGCGTTCGGGCGCTGCTCGCCACGCTGCTCATCAACCCCCGAGTGGTCCACGCGCTCCGCGTCGCCTCGGCTCCCCGCCGAAACGCCACTGTTTGCTGCGGAAGTGTCACGGTTGGTGGACGCACCGGAGGGTTCGATCGAATCGCTTGTGCCGGGTCCGGATCCACGCGCGTCAGTGGGCGCGCCCTGCTGCCCGGCGTTGGGGCGATCACCCGGCGCCATCCCGACGGTCGGCACATCTGCCGCACCCTGCTCGCCTCGATCGGTAGACGTCGACGGTCCGCGTCCGGGGATCCGCATCGCGGTGGTCGGCGCATCGGCCCCACCGAGGCCTGCGGGATCAGGCTGTACCGGCGAATCGCCTTCGCCGCCAGTCGATTCCCCGGGAAGTCCCTTCGACAACCCTGCCAACGGCGATCCGCTCGCCGCCGCTGCCGAGCCCTGCTTTCCGCCCGGCTCGCGTCCTTGCCCGGCAGCCTGGCCCTGCCCACTGCCACGTCCGGCGGTCGCATCCGGCCCATTCGACGGCCGGTCACCACGCTGCTGCGATCCGGCTCCACGCTCCGCGCCGCCCACACCACTACCGCCGCGAGTATCACCTTCGCCGCCACCGGGGTGGCCGCCCTGTCCAGGCTGGTTCGCTGGTGCTCCAGCCGCAGAGCTCTGCTGACTCTCGACAACGCCTCCGGGACGACCTCGACCGCCTGCCTGTTCACCCGAAGGACGCTGTGCGGCAGGACCATTCGTTGCCCGCGCGACCGGCGCCGCACGTCCTGGCCCCTGCTGTGGGCCGGGCCGACCTCCTTGGGGCGCGCCAGAAGCGTTGGGCCCGTTCGGCCCTGGTGCGTTCCCCGGTCGCCGGCCCGCAGCCCTGGGGTCACCGGACCCCGGTGTACCCGAGCGATCGTTCGAGGGTCCACTCGCTGGTCGCCCGCCCGATCCAGCTCCGGGCCCGTTCACGGGACGCCCAGCCGCCCCGGACGCGTTTCCCGGACCGTTCGCTCCTGGAGCGTTTCCCGGACCGTTCGCTCCTGGAGCGCTACCCGGACCGTTCGCCCCCGGCGCATCGACCGGCCGCCCGGCAGCGCCGGGGTTGTTCGGACCACGGCCCGCCGCGCTGCCCGCTCCCGGCGGCATCGGATTCCCACCCTGGGGAGGACGATTTCCCGGACCGGCGGGACTCAGAGAACCGGGCCCCTGCGGACCACTCACCCGCGGCCCGGCCGGACCCTGCGGCGCACCAGGACCCTGCGGCGAACCAGCCCCACCGGCAGGTCGGAACCCGGGTCCGTAAGAACGTCCCGCACCCTGATCGCCCGGCAGCTCACTGCGCCGGATGACAACAGTCTCCGAGGTCCCGGCGGTCGCGCGCTCCGGCTCGGTCACCGCGTGCGGCACCGATTTCGGGGCTTCGGAACCCGGGCGGGTCGACTCGTCGGGCGACGGGTCGGCGTCATGGTGTGTCCCGGCCGCACCGGGACCACGGTCCTCGGCTGCTGGGTTGTTCTCGTCGGTCGGGTCGGACACCTAGTACCCCTCGCTCAGGCTCGAACGTTGAACTCCCGCCCAGCCTAATGCGCGGCGCGCGGGGGAGTTCGTCGATCACCCGTGGCGGGGTGGGTGGGCGTGGCGGTGCACAATGAACCCATGACCTCCTTCGGTGACCTGCTCGGACCGCAGCCGGTCCTCCTCCCTGAACTGATCGACGCCGAAGACGCCATCGCGGCGGGCACCGACCCCGTGAAGGTCGCCGCCGATCATCCGGCCGCGTCGATCGCGTGGGCCCAGCTCGCCGAGGCGGCGCTCGAGCGCAGCAACGGCGAGGTCGATCACGACACCGTCGCCGCCTACGCCTTCGCCCGCACCGGCTACCACCGCGGCCTCGACCTGCTGCGTCGCAACGGCTGGAAGGGTTTCGGCCCGGTGCCGTGGTCGCACGAACCCAACCAGGGGTTCCTGCGCAGCGTCGGCGCGCTGGCCAAGGCCGCGCAGGTGATCGGGGAGACCGAGGAATACGCCCGCTGCCTCGACCTGCTCGAGGACTGCGACCCCAACGCCGCCACCGAACTCGGTCTCGACTAGCCGGTCACCGGTTCGCAGGTGAGCGAGCACAGGCCGTTCGTCGAGGTCGCTACGCCCGTCGTAGCGGCCGCGAAGGTGAGTACCGTCGGCCGGTTCCGGCAATCGGTCGAGCGGTTGCGGCTGTCGGCGATCCCGATCATCCAGTGCGCGCTGGGCGCCGCGCTTGCCTGGTTCATCGCCCACGATGTGATCGGCCATATCGAGCCGTTCTTCGCCCCGACCGCGGCCGTGGTGTCGATCGGGATCTCGTTCGGCGCACGGATCCGCCGCTCGGTGGAGCTGGTCGTCGGTGTCGCGGTCGGCATCGGTATCGGTGACCTGTTCATCGCCCAGGTGGGCACCGGTGTGTGGCAGGTGGCGCTGGTCGTCGGCGGTGCGATGGCGGTGTCGGTGTTCCTCGACTCCGGGGCCATCATGACGATTCAGGCGGCGGGTTCGGCCGTGCTCGTCTCCACGTTGAACCAGGCTCCGGGCGCGGGTCCGTCCCGCATGATCGACGCGCTCGTCGGTGGCCTCGTCGGTGTGTTGATGGTGGCCGCCATCCCGCTGCATCCGGTTCGTCGCGCGCGTGAGCACGCGGCGCAGGTGCTGGATGTGATGAGCAAATCCATGACCGAGTGCGCCGACGGTCTGCTCGAGCAGAGTGCGGACAAGGTGCACGACGCGCTCACCGCCGTGCGCGCCACCCAGAGCCAGATCGACGGACTCCGCTCCGCGCTGGAGGGCGGCCGCGAGGTCAGCCGCATCTCCCCGCTGTACTGGAATTCGCGAAAACGCCTCGCCCGCATCCGGGCCACCGCCGACCCGCTCGACAACGCCGTGCGCAACACCCGCGTGCTGCTGCGCCGTTCGCTCACCCTCGTCCGCGACGACGAGGTGCTCGATCCGCGCCTGATCGACCTGCTCCGCCAGCTCGGCGGCGCCACCGACGTGGTGCGCAAGATGATGCTCGCCGACCCGGGCGAGCAACCCGACCAGGCCGAGGCGGCCCGCTGCCTGCGCAGCGTCGCCAAGAACGCCCGCCCGGAACTCGTTGTGGGCGCGGGCCTTTCAGCGCATGTGGTGTTCGCCCAGATTCGTTCGATCGTGGTCGACCTGATGGTGGTGTGCGGGATGCAACGCATCTCCGCGATCGCACTGCTCCCGCCGACCGTGCCGAATCCGTATGTCCCGCCGGAGGACTGACCCAGACTGTCAGTACCAGAAGCGGGTCAACCGGCTACCGTTGCCCGCCCAATACCGCGGGATGCCGGAAATATCGAACAGTAAGTACACGGCCTCGAAGAACACCCGGCTGAGCGGGGTGAAAAAGATGACGGCGAAAAGAATCAACATGCCGTACGGCTTGAACTGGTCGAGCGAGCGCCGCGTCTGATAGCTCAGCGACGGCTCGACGATCCCGTAACCATCGAGGCCCGGCACCGGGAGAATGTTCAGCAGAAACGCTGTGAGCTGCAGGAACGCCAGGAAACTCAGTCCGAACCAGAAGGCGGCGTGTTCGGTGGCCGACCCCATCGCACGGATCACGATCAGCAGCACGATCGCGCACAGCAAATTCGAGAACGGGCCGACCGCGCTCACCAAACGCTGGATGCCCGAACGGAATCGGGTGGTGTCGAGATAAACCGCGCCACCCGGCAGACCGATTCCGCCGAGCGCGATGAACAGCAGCGGCAACACGATCGACAACACCGGATGGCTGTATTTCAGTGGATTCAGCGTGAGATAACCACGCGCCTCCACATCGTGGTCACCGGCTCGCCACGCCACATAAGCGTGCGCGAATTCGTGCAGGCACAGGCTCACGATCCAGCCGAACACCACAAGCACGAACACGCCGACCTTGGCGCGCACCGATGACACGTCGGCGTCCCACGCCAGCGCACCACCGAGCACGGTGACGGCCACGATCAGCAGAAAGACCGGACTCGGCCGCACCGCGCCACGGGTGCTCGGAAAGGAGTAACTCATCGCACCAGCAGCCAGGGTTGTTCGAAGCGGTAGAAGGTCGACCGGGGGACGGTGCGTTCGGCGGTGATCCCGTCGCGGGTCACGATCGCGCCGGGCGTGCCGAGCTGGGCGGCGCGCCCGCCGACCCAGCGGCGTTTGCGCAGGCCCTTGCGTACCCGCGCCCGCACACCCGGCATCGCCATCGTCGGGGAGATCAGCATGGTCGTCACCGTGCCGGTGAACAGCAGGGTGTCGTCGACATAGGCCTCGCCCTCGAGCTTGGCGCCCTCGACGCCGGTGATGCTCGCCCGGCCCACCAGCACCGTGCCCGTGTCGTCGCGGATCAGCGGCGTCTCGACGGCCCGGCCTTCCAGCGCGGTCTTGGCGGCCGCGTTGCCGGTGCCGGTCTGATAGACCCGCGAGGCATAGGTGGTTTCGACCGGCACATAGCCGATCTCCACGTGCAGCCGTTCGGTGCGCATCAGATGGGTGAGCACGGAGGCCAGGCCGGCGTCGTCGCCCAGCACGATCAGGCGGGGCAGGCTGTCGGCGGCCAGCACCGGCAGCAGCTCGTCGATCACGGCGACATCGGGTAACCGCTCGGTCTGCGTGGTGGGGAGTGAGGCGAGAGCGATCGGGACCGGCAGGTCACCACATCGGAGAACGTGGGTACTCAAACTGCGGTACACCCTCCTCGGTCGGGTCGACGGTGTGTCGCCCATGAGCGCGGCAATCCCCCTGCCGGCAAGTAACCGTAACCGATGATGGCACGCCCGCCGGGCGCGGGGCGGGGCGCTGGACAGGGCGCGCGAGTGCCGTCGGCTAGACTGTGTCTCCGGCCACCGCCTCAGTACGGCAGGTAGCTGCAGTACAAGCGTGCTGCTGTCGATCTGTAGGAGACTCCGAAATGCCGGCTATCGTCCTCATCGGCGCCCAGTGGGGCGACGAGGGTAAGGGCAAAGCTACCGATCTGCTCGGTGAGCGGTTGCAGTGGGTAGTCCGTTATCAGGGCGGCAACAACGCCGGTCATACGGTGGTGCTCCCCAACGGTGACAAGTTCGCGCTGCACCTCATCCCGTCCGGCATCCTCACCCCCGGTGTGAAGAACGTCATCGGCAACGGCGTCGTCGTCGATCCGGGTGTCCTGCTCGAGGAGCTCGCCGGACTCGAGGAGCGCGGTGTCGACACCACCGGCCTGCTGCTCTCGGCCGACGCGCACCTGATCATGCCGTACCACGTGGCCATCGATAAGGTCACCGAACGCTTCCTCGGCAACCGCAAGATCGGCACCACCGGTCGCGGCATCGGCCCCTGCTACCAGGACAAGGTCGCCCGTGTGGGCGTGCGCGTCGCGGATGTGCTGGACGAGAAGATTCTCACCCAGAAGGTCGAGGCCGCACTGGAATTCAAGAACCAGGTGCTGGTGAAGATCTACAACCGCCGCGCGCTCGACCCGCAGCAGGTGGTGGACGAGGTGCTCGCGCAGGCCGAGTCGTTCAAGCACCGGATCTCCGACACCCGCCTCGAGCTGAACCTGGCGCTCGAGCGGGGCGAGACTGTGCTGCTGGAAGGCTCGCAGGGCACCCTGCTCGATGTCGACCACGGCACATACCCGTTCGTCACCTCCTCGAACCCGACCGCGGGCGGTGCAGCGGTGGGTTCGGGCATCGGCCCGAACAAGATCGACACGGTGCTCGGCATCCTCAAGTGCTACACCACCCGCGTCGGCTCGGGCCCCTTCCCGACCGAACTGTTCGACAACTTCGGTGAGTTCCTCGCCAAGAACGGCGGTGAGGTCGGCGTCACCACCGGTCGCGCCCGTCGCTGCGGTTGGTTCGACGCCGTGATCAGCCGGTACGCCACCCGCGTCAACGGCGTCACCGACTACTTCCTCACCAAGCTGGACGTGCTGTCCGGGCTGGACACGGTGCCGATCTGCGTGGCGTACGAGATCGACGGCGAGCGGGTCGAGCAGATGCCGACCACGCAGACCGAGTTCCACCACGCCAAGCCGATCTACGAAGAGATGCCGGGTTGGTGGGAGGACATCTCCGCCGCCCGCACGTTCGAGGATCTGCCGGCCAACGCGCAGGCGTATGTGCTTCGGCTGGAAGAGCTCTCGGGTGCTCGGATTTCGTGCATCGGTGTGGGGCCGGGGCGTGACCAGACGATTGTCCGCCACGACGTGCTGGCTTGAGTTCGGTGTGAAGGGTCCGGTGCCACTTCGGTGGTGCCGGGCCCTTTTTGTTTTGCGCCCACAGGGTATTGGGCTGTGTTTTTGGAGCGCTGGCGCGCTCGAGCGCGGCCCCTGAGGGGCCGCGCGAACAGCGCTCGAGACTCGCGCCTGCGGCGCATGCGCTTCGAGCGCTGTTCGCGCGGCCGGGCCGCTGCGCCGCTTCGCGGCGGACCCTCCTCGAGGTCGGGTCGTGCGGGGCTGGGAGTGCGGTCATGGCGGACTCGAGTGGTGCCGGGTGGCTGGTTATGTCGGGCAGCTATCGATTTGAGCAT
>NZ_JACBIU010000030.1:0-63021 GCF_013839555.1 Nocardia sp. GTS18
CCCCCCCCCCTTGGCTTGTCGGGCGTCGAAGGGGTCCGCTCGCGGGGAACAAGTCAAGAACTACGGGCCGCACAAGGCCCTCAAGGCCCATACCCGCTCGCGCGGGGAGCACACTAATTGACCTGCGCGTTTGCAGACCAACCAACCAGCCAAATTTCATTCACTTTCGACCGCTCCGAGGCCGAAATCGCCAACACCGCAGACCAGCATCCGGTTCCACATACACACCACCTCATCACGCGCCCTCAGCAGCCACCGTCATACCGCAGCGTCACCGCACCCTAGCCGTCCATCGAGCGGCCTGCAGGTCCATCGTCACGACACCGACCGAGCACCGGTGCAGTTGACGACTTCTCGAAAGCGCAGCAAAGCCGCGTCCGCGGTACTCGACCCAACACACATTAATCACACAGAAATAGCCGGAAACATCGGGAAACGATGGGAAGCAACCAGGATGCGGCGCGCCAAAGTTCGGGTCTACCAGTAGTTTTGGGTACTTTTCGGTAGCTTCGAGTCTACGTGAACCGTCGCCAGGTGGTCGCAGGGTTAAATTCCTGTCAGCCCGACAGTGATAAATCCCTCTGACCTCGGTTGAAGAGGTTTCGCTTTTAGGAGATTCGACGTCGGTCAAAATCCAAAGAATGCCACGTTTTTGAACTCCGTCGCCTGCCGAAGGCGCGAGACGGCGCCGAGGCGTAGCGCTCGGTGACTGCGTGATCGCCGTGATAAGGCGGCCGAGGGCATCCATTGTCGTTTGTTGGCGAACCGACCGGGTTGGTGCGGCCGGTTCGCGGGTGTGAGCACGTGGTCAGGAAATCGCTTGGCTTACGGCATTGGGCCCGTCGAACGTGCGGTCGGGCAGGTCCTGCAAAGCGTCGAGGGTGTCGGAATCCGCACCGTTGCTGCGGGCGGTGTTCACGATGCCGTCGCGATCGCACGGGTAGTCGATGCCGGACAGGTACTTCTGGACCTGGATCGGATTGATCTGGCTCATGCTGTGCTCCCTTCGGTTGGATAGCGAACAACGTGGGGGGCTTACCACCGCGCTCGGTTTCTAAGCAGGTGCGAAGAGGTCGATGGTTCGTGAGGCACGCCGACTAGCCGACGTAGCGTCGGGCGGTCGAGTTGCGTTGCGAGGCTTCCAACAGGACGAGGCCCGCCTCGACATGGGCGGGCAGTACCTGTCGTTCGCGCAATACCCATGGCAGCCCGCGTAGGGCCGCGAATACGGCGGCGGCCGTCGTTCGGTCGGCGGGGGCCGATCTGAGGATGTCGGCGGTACGGCGGGCTGCGCTGCGGGCCGGTCGGCGCAGCCATAGGGTCCACAGAGTGTTGCGGATTCCGAGCCCGCGACGGTGGGTGGCGTCGCGGGTGCGGGAGGGCTCGTGGTGGATGATCATGTCTTCCACCCAGCACATCCACCATCCGCGGGCCGCGAGATCCAACGCGAGCAGCTCTTCCTCGCCCGCGAACCACAGGCGCCGGGAAAAGCCACCCACCTCCTCGAACGCGCGCACGCGGAAGGCGGACAGGCCGGCCATAACTCCCAGGAGCGCGGGCCCGGGCAGCCAGTCGGGGCCGGAGATCGGCGAATCGCGGAATTCGGGAGTGATCGGGTCTTCTTGCAGGTCGGGTGCGACGAGACAGCGTCCCGTCACCGATCCCAGGCCGGGATACTCGTCGAGCAGATCGGCCGCGCGAGTCAGCGCACCGGGCTGCCAGCGGGTGTCGTCATCGCAGAAGGCCACGTAGGGCGTTCGCACCCGTTCGACGGCGAGGTTTCGGCCGAGAGCGCCCAGGTTTTCGGCGGAGCGGATCAAGTGCACCTGCGGGTAGTTCGCCGCGACCGCGTCGGCCGTGCCGTCGGCGGAACCGTTGTCGACGAGGATGATCGGTGCCGCGTCGGGCAGCGCGGTCATATGCGCGAGGGTCTGCAGCAGTTGGTCACGCCGGTCACGGGTGATGATGACAACCGTCATCCGGTGTGTCGACATCGGTCAGCTCCTTGTGTGGGCGAGTTCGAGTGTCCTGGCTCGGGTTTCGACCTCCGGGGGCAGACGACGCCGCTGTGCCAACGCTTTCGGCAGCCGTTGGACGATCTCGGCGACGGTCAACAGCGTCTGCGGTTCGCGCACGATCCGGCGAACCAGGTCGAGCGACTCCGCGGCGCAGTGCCGTAGTGGTCGCCGCATCCAGGTGATCAAGGCGTTGTTGCGCTGTTCGGCCCGCCGCCGCCACGCCTGCGGGGGTCGGTGGGTGGAGGGGTGATGGTGGGCCCGCACCGTCGGCACGTAACACAGATGCCAACCGCGGGCGGCCAGGTCGAGCGAGAGCAATCGTTCTTCGGCACCGAAATGCAGCAGCGGGCTGAATCCGGCGGCCTGCGCATACGCCTCTTTCCGCACGATCGCCGCACACGCCAGGAAGCCGAGGACCGACGGACCGGGAAGGTCCGGATCGTGTCCGAGCGGGCTGTCGGCCATCAGTTCGTTGACGGGATCGTCTCGATGTTCCGAGCCGACGAGGGTGCGGCCGGCGATCAGGCCAACCTGTGGATAGGAGTCCAATATCCGTTCGGCTTCGGCGAGCGCGTCGCTTGCCCACCAGGAGTCGTCGTCGCTGAAGGCGACGTACGGTGTTCGGGCGATCGCCACGCCGAGATTGCGGGCGGCCGCTCCACGATTGTCGGCCAACCGGACAACGTGTACGCCCGGGAATGTTTCGGCCGTGTCGGCGGTGTTGTCGTCGGATGCGTTGTCGAGTACGACGATCGCCGGGCGTGGACGCAGCGTGCACAACTCGGTGAGCGTTCTCGCCAGTTCCGTCGCGCGATTTCGGGTGGCGATGACGACCGTGGTCTTGCTCGTACTCATGACGCCCGCCCCGGCAGCAGCTCCTCGAGCGACTCCGAAATCGATGCGTCCATCGTGCAGAAATTTGCCGATCCGATGACGAATACGCACATGCCTCGACACATACCCGGTGTCCGCCGCGCCAATCAGCGAGGCACCGCGCGGTTTGATCACGCGGCGAACGGCAAGAACCACGACATGATCAGCCCGCGCAGAATTCTTCTGTGGCATGTGCACGGCTCGTGGACTACCGCCTTCGTCCAAGGGCCGCATCGCTATCTGTTACCGGTGACCGACGAGCGCGGGCCCTGGGGCCTTGGCCGTTGCGGACGCGATTGGCCGAATGCCGAAGAGGTCACCGTCGGCGCGTTGCGCGACATCGAGGTGGATGTGATCGTGCTGCAGCGTCCCGAGGAGATCGACCTCGCGCATCGATGGCTCGGTCGCCGACCCGGCGTCGACATCCCCGCCGTCTATGTAGAGCACAACACTCCGCGTCCCAGCGCCGCGCTCACCGCGCATCCGATGGCGGATCGAACCGATATACCGGTCGTGCACGTCACCCATTTCAACGAGCTGATGTGGGACAACGGCACAGCGCCCACCCGTGTCATCCCCCACGGCATCGTGGATCCCGGCGAGCTCTACACCGGCGAACTGCCCCACGGTGTCGCGCTGATCAACGAGCCGATGCGGCGAGGGCGGATCACCGGCAGCGATCTGCTGACACGTTTCGCGCGCGAAGGTCCGGTCGATCTCTACGGGATCGGCGCGCAGGACTTCCGGCCGCACGAGCCGACCAAGCATCCGATCAACGGGATAGCGGATCTGCGGCAGTCGGCATTGCATCCCGAGATGGCCAAGAGGCGTGTGTACCTGCACACCGCGCGGTGGACTTCGCTCGGGCTGTCGCTGCTGGAAGCCATGCACCTCGGGATGCCGGTGGTGGCGCTGGCGACCACCGAGGCCGTCAGCGCGGTACCGCCCGAGGCGGGCGCTCTCTCCACGGACGTCACCACCCTCACGGCGAAGTTTCGCGAATTGCTCCACGAACCCGATCTGGCGGTGCTCGCGGGGAAATCGGGACGACAGTTCGCGCTGGAGCACTACGGCCTCGAGAGCTTCCTGCATCGCTGGGATCGCCTACTGGCCGAGATCACCGAATAAGGCGGCATCCAGGTCAGAAAGGCGGAACATGAAGATCGCGATGGTGTCCGAACACGCCGGCCCGCTCGCCACCTTGGGTGGCGTCGATGCCGGCGGACAGAACGTGCACGTCGCGGAGTTGTCCGCAGCCCTGTGCCGGCAGGGTCACGACGTCACGGTGTATACACGGCGCGAGAGCGCGCGGGTGCCCGAGACTGTCACCACCGCACCGGGCTATCGCGTGGTGCACGTTCCGGCGGGACCCGCGCATCCCGTGCCGAAGGACGAACTTCTGCCTTATGTGCCGGAATTCGGGAATTTCCTGCGCGCCCGGTGGCGCGAAGACCGCCCCGACGTGGTGCACGCCCATTTCTGGATGTCGGGTCTGGCCGCCCTGGCCGCTGTTCGCGCCACCGATATCCCGGTGGTACAGACTTTTCACGCACTGGGTGTCGTGAAACGTCGGTATCAGGGCAACGCCGACACCAGCCCGCCCGAGCGGCTGCGTCTGGAACAGCAGGTGGCCGAGCAAGCAGACCGGATCATCGCCACCTGCACTGACGAAGTATTCGAACTCGCTCGAATGGGCGTTCCACGCCACCGGACATCGGTGGTTCCCTGCGGCGTCGACCTCGACCAGTTCTCCCCCGAGGGTCCGAAAGCCGCGAGGACAGCTGAACACCGCCTCATCAGTGTGGGGAGACTCGTGCCGCGAAAGGGTTTCGACATCGCTGTCACCGCCCTCGCGGAGCTGGCCGGGACCGAACTGGTACTGGTCGGCGGACCGGACGGTCGACTGGCCGACGACCCGGAAGCGCAGCGGCTGCTGAGATTGGCCGACGACCTCGGCGTCGGCGACCGGCTGCACATGCTGGGCCAGGTGCCCCGAACACAGATGGCTCCCCTGTGGCGTTCAGCCGACGTCGCGGTGTGCACACCGTGGTACGAGCCGTTCGGCATCACCCCACTCGAGGCCATGGCGTGCGGTATTCCTGTCGTGGCCGCCGCGGTCGGCGGTCTCGTCGACACTGTCGTCGACGGCGGCACCGGCACACTGGTTCCCCCGCGTAATCCCTCCGGATCGGCAGCGGCGATCCGCGAATTGATCGACACGCCCGCGCTCCGGCGCCGGTACGGTGCGGCCGGACACGAGCGCGTCCATACGCGCTATTCGTGGGATCGGGTCGCGGTGGAGACGCTGCGTGCCTATCGCCGGACCGCCGGCGGAGGCTTCGCCGACGAGCGAAGGCAAGCACAGTGAGTACCGCCGTGAAGCGCGCGTTGGTCACCGGCGGTTGTGGTTTCGTCGGATCCCATCTGTGCGAGCAACTACTCGCGGCGGGCACCGATGTCGTCGCCGTCGACAACTTCGCCACCTCCACTCCCGAGAATGTGGCGGGGCTACTGAATCGGCCGGGCTTCGAACTGCTCCAGCACGACGTCACCGAGCCGTTGCCCGACATCGGATCCTTCGACGTCGTCTACCATCTCGCGTCGGCCGCCTCGCCGCCGGACTATCTGCGGCTACCGATCGAGACGCTGCGAGCCGGATCGCTGGGCACGACCAACGCCCTGGAACTGGCCGAGCGGGATCAAGCGCGTTTCGTACTCGCGTCCACGAGCGAGGTCTACGGCGATCCCGCGGTGCATCCTCAGCCCGAGAGTTATTGGGGCAACGTCAATTCCATCGGCCCGCGCAGCGTGTACGACGAAGCCAAGCGGTACGCCGAAGCGTTGACGATGGCGTACCGACGCGAACGCGGAGTCGACACCGGCATCGCCCGGATCTTCAACACCTACGGGCCACGCATGCGCGCCGACGACGGCCGCGTGGTGCCGACGTTCATCGCGCGGGCGTTGGCGAACGCACCGCTGACCGTCGCGGGCACCGGTGAGCAGACCCGTTCGCTGTGTTACGTCGAGGACACCGTGCTCGGATTGCGCGCATTGGCCAGGTCAGGTCATCCCGGACCGATCAACATCGGTAATCCGCACGAGTTGTCGGTGCGGGCGCTCGCCGAAGAGATCCGCATCGCCACCGACAGTACGTCGACGTTGGAATACATCGAGGAGGCGGTCGATGATCCGAAGCGGCGTTGCCCCGACATCTCGCTGGCACAAAGCGAATTGGGCTGGCAGCCGATGATCACCCGGACCGAGGGGCTGCGCCGCACGATCGAGTGGTTCGCCCGGCAGCGATGCGGCGTGGCACGGACGGTTTAGCCCCGACTCAGCCGGGTAGCGCGTACGCAGGTAGCGGCGGGAGGCGCAACCTCCCGTCGCCTCGATGAGAAAGGCGAGCCGTTGCGCATTCTCGGAATCAACGCAGTGTTCCACGATCCCGCCGCGGCGCTGATCGTGGACGGCGAAATCGTCTCGGCGGCGGAAGAGGAACGATTCAGCCGCCGCAAGCACGGTAAGAGACCGGTGCCGTTCTCGACGTGGGAGCTGCCCGAGCAGTCGGCCGCGTGGTGCTTGGCGCAGGCAGGCATACGCCCCGATCAGCTCGACGCGGTGGGCTACTCCTACGATCCGGGCCTGGTCGATCATTCGCTCGGCGGTCTCGACCAGCAGAGCGAGCAGACTCGAACGGATTACGCCCGCCGCGCGCCCGCCTTTCTGCGCGCCGCATTGCCCGGTCTGGATCCAGCGATCGTCCGTTTCGTCCGCCATCACGTCGCGCACGCGGCGTCGACGGCGCTGGCGGCGCCGCTTGGTGATTCGGCGGTGTTGGTCGCCGACGGACGCGGCGAGAGCACGTCCTATCTGGCCGGGGAATACCGGGACGGCAAATTCGTGGAACTGGCGTCCCAGCGGCTGCCGCATTCGCTGGGGTTGATGTACGAGGATCTCACCCAGCACCTCGGATTCGAGCGTTCCAGCGACGAGTACAAGGTCATGGCACTGGCCTCCTATGGCGAGCCGCGATTTCTCGACCAGTTCCGGGAACTGCTGTACACCACCGGAGACGGTGGATTTCGCACCGAGCCGGTGCCGTGGGAGAGCTTCGCGCCGGCCGGGCACGGCGGTGAATTCGGCAGCGAACACGCCGACCTGACCGCGACCGTTCAGCGCCGGTTGGAGGACGTGCTGCTCGAGCTGATCACGTGGCTGCATCAGCAAACGGGTCAACGCAACCTCACGCTGGCAGGCGGTATCGCCTTGAATTGCGTGGCCAATACGCGTCTGCACGACGAAGGCCCGTTCGACAACGTCTGGGTCCAGCCGGCCGCGGGCGACGCAGGCACCGCACTCGGCGCGGCATTGCAATTGGCCGCGGAGTTCGGTGAACCCGTCGCCCCGATGCGGGGTGCCGACCTCGGCCGTGAATGGAGCGACTCCGAACTCGAATCCATTCTCCGTGCGGCGAAGGTCCGATACACCCGCTCGGCCGATGTGGCGGCCGATGTGGCGCAAGCCCTGGCCGACGACGGCATCGTCGCCTGGTTCCAGGGCCGTGCCGAATTCGGCCCTCGTGCACTCGGACATCGATCGCTGCTGGCCCACCCCGGTCGGGCCGCGAACCTCGAGCGTCTCAACGATGTGAAGGGCCGCGAGCAGTTCCGGCCGGTGGCCCCGATGGTGCTCGCGGACCGGGCGCCGGAGATCTTCTCGCGCGGGCCGCTGCCCAGTCCCTACATGTTGTTCGTCCACGATGTCGCCGCCGACTGGCGTGACCGGATTCCGGCGGTCACCCACGTCGACGGCACCGCGCGGGTGCAGACGGTCGACCCCGCCGACAATGCGCTACTGGCTCGGATGCTCTCGGAATTCGACAAGCGCACCGGTGTGCCTGTCGTGGTCAATACGAGCCTCAATACCGCGGGCAGACCGATGGTCGATTCCCCCCGCGACGCACTCGAGTGCTTCGGTTCCGCGCCGATCGACCTGCTCGCCATGGGCCCGTTCCTGGTGTGGCGCCGATGAATCCGCCCATCGACTACAGCATCGTCATACCGACGACAGGCCGCGAGAGCCTGCGGGTATTGCTGCGCGCGCTCGCTGCCGCCACCGGCCCGCGGCCCAGGGAGATCATCGTCGTCGACGATCGTCCCGACGGCGGCGAACTTCCGCTGGTGGACACCTCGCCGCAGGTGCAGGTGCTGCACTCCGGTGGTCGCGGACCGGCCGCCGCGAGAAATGTCGGCTGGCGGCACGCGTCGGGAACCTGGGTGGCCTTCCTCGACGACGATGTCGTCACCACACCGGATTGGCCCAACCGTTTGGCCGAGGACCTCGCGGGTCTCGATGAGACGACAGCCGCTTCCACCGCGCACATCGAGGTGCCGCTGCCGACCGATCGCAAACCGACCGATGAGGAACGGGGAACGGCGGGCTTGGCCGTCGCGCGCTGGATCACCGCCGACATGGCCTACCGCAGAGCGGCGCTCCTCGCGGTCGACGGTTTCGACGAACGCTTTCCCCGTGCCTTTCGCGAAGACGCCGATCTGGCGATGCGGGTATGCCTGGCCGGCTACCGGATCGCCAAGGGTGAGCGGGTCACCACCCATCCGACGCGTAGGTCGGGGCCGATGGCCAGTGTTCGAGCCCAACGGGGCAACTACGACAACGCGCTGATGCGGCGAAAGTTCGGCCCTCGGTGGCGGCAGCGGATCGGCGAAAGACCCGGCATGCTCGGCCGCCACGCGTTCACCACCGCACTGGGCGCTGCCGCCGTGAGTTCAGGCATGGCGGGTCGTCGGCGCTCGGCGCTCGGTTTCGCGGCGGCATGGGCGGCGCTGACGACCGAATTCGCCGCGCGCCGGATCGTGCAGGGCCCTCGAACCGCAGGTGAGATCGGGCGAATGGTGGTGACCAGTGTGCTGATCCCGCCTGCCGCATGCTGGTATCGGTTCCGCGGCGAGATACGACATCGCCACGCGACGCTCAGCTCACCGCCGACCCTGCTGTTCGACCGGGACGACACCGTCATCAGGGACGTTCCCGACCTCGCCGATCCGTCGATGGTCTCGGCGGCAGAAGAATTCACCACCGGAAGCGAGTCCGCGAACAGGAGGTAGGTCTTGAACGAGGATCATTTCGCCGTCTTGTCCAGTGCGCTGGAGCGGAACCGTTCCTTGGCACCGGGACTTCGCAGGTGGGGTCGTGAACTGGCCACGGTATTCGACAACGGTGGCAGATTGCTGGCCTGCGGCAACGGTGGCAGCGCCGCCGAAGCCCAGCATCTGACCGCGGAACTGGTCGGGCGCTTCCGCAACGAACGACGGCCGCTCTCGGCGATCGCGCTGCACGCCGACACCTCCGCGGGCACCGCGATCGTGAACGATTACGGCGAGTCCGAACTGTTCGCGCGTCAGGTCCGGGCACACGGCAGGATCGGAGACGTGCTCGTGCTGCTGTCCACCAGCGGAACCAGCCAGAACGTGGTCGCGGCGGCCAAGGCCGCGCAGGAGATAGGTGTCACCACCTGGGCGATGACCGGGCCCGCGCCCAATCCCCTCGCCGCGCTCTGCGATGACGCGCTGCCGGTCGAC
Organism: Nocardia sp. GTS18; assembly: GCF_013839555.1. Taxonomy (NCBI): domain Bacteria; kingdom Bacillati; phylum Actinomycetota; class Actinomycetes; order Mycobacteriales; family Nocardiaceae; genus Nocardia; species Nocardia sp. GTS18. The sequence continues at coordinate 9,494 of NZ_JACBIU010000030.1, forward strand.
GCGCCCAGCACGGCCACCGTGCAGGAGGTTCATCTGGTCATGGTGCACGCGTTGTGCGAGTCGCTCGACGAGGCGCTGGGAATCCCGACATGAGGACCGTGGTCAGCGCGAGCTCGCAGTGTTACCCACGGCGCACGACCGAAGCGGGGTCGTGGCCTTGACCAGCACGATTCTCGTGCTCCGCGCGCTCGGCCTCGGCGACCTGCTGACGATCGTGCCCGCCCTGCGAGGGCTGCGGACCGCGTACCCCGATGATCGCGTGGTGCTCGCCGCGCCGGAGCCGCTGCGCCCCTTGGTGAACCTGATCGACGCGGTCGACGAGTTGCTGCCGACTCCAGGCTTGGGCGCCCTGCGGTGGAGCGGCGCATCACCCAGGATGGCGGTGAACCTGCACGGCAGCGGGCCGCAGAGCATTCAGGACCTGGCGGCGGTGCGCCCCGCCACGATGCTGACTCATCGGCACCCGGATTTTCCCGAGATCCCCGGGCCCCAGTGGTCTGCGGAACTGCACGAGGTGCAGCGGTGGTGCCGGCTGCTGGCGTACGCGCGTATCGACACCGATCCGCGCGCGCTCGCGCTGCCCACGCCGGATATCGCCGCCGCGGAGTCGAACGTGATCGTGATCCATCCCGGCGCGGCGTCGAACGCGCGACGGTGGCCTGCTGAACATTTCGCGACGGTGGCCCGGGAGCTCAGCGCCGATGGCCATCGGGTGGTGGTCACCGGTTCGGCGGCTGAGATCCCGTTGGCGACCGCGGTCGCACGCGACGCGGGACTACCGCCCTCCGCGGTGTATGCCGGCCGTACCGACTTGGCCGAACTCGCCGCGATCGTCGCCGACGCGGCTCTGGTGGTCTGCGGCGACACCGGTGTCGGTCATCTCGCCACCGCCTTCGGCACACCGTCGGTCCTGCTGTTCGGGCCGACGCCACCGCGTGTGTGGGGGCCACCCCCCAACGCGCGCAGCCACGTCACGCTCTGGGCTGGTGTAGTCGGCGATCCACATGCCGACCGACCTGATCCCGGACTGCTCTCCATCACACCGCAACGAGTGCTTTCGACCGCGGCGACACTGATCGGACAGGAGGCGCGCCATGGGTAACCGCGTGGGTGTGGTCGGTGCGGGCTATGTCGGCCTCACCAGTGCCGCGTGCCTGGCACATCTGGGCCATCACGTGACCTGTCTGGACAATGACGAATCCAAGGTCGAAGCCCTACGCGCGGGCACCGTCACGATAGTCGAGCCGGGCCTACCGGAGCTGGTCCGCGAAGGACTCGCCGAGGACCGCTTGACCTTCACTTCCGACCCGCAGTCACTGGCCGAGTCCGAAGTAGTACTGCTGTGCCTTCCCACCCCCATGGGCCCGGACGGCACAGCGGATCTCAGCATCCTCGAGGACGCGCTGGCGACCCTGGGTCCGATCCTGTCTCCGGGTTGCGTGCTCGTCACCAAGTCCACCGTGCCCGTCGGCACCGCGACGCGTATCTCCGCGCTGACCGGTCACCGGCATCCGGTCGTCAGCAATCCCGAATTCCTGCGCGAGGGTTACGCGGTGCACGACTTCCTGCACCCCGACCGGGTGGTCGTCGGTGCGGATGAGCCGGATCACGAGGCAGCCGAGCACGTCGCCGGCCTCTACGAGGGAACGGATGCGCCGGTCCTGCGATCCGACACGGCAAGCGCCGAACTCGCCAAGTACGCCAGCAACGCGTTTCTCGCGGTCAAACTCTCCTTCGTCAACACGGTGGCCGAACTGTGCGAACACGTGGATGCCGACATTTCGAAGGTCACCGACGCGATGGGCAAGGACGCGCGTATCGGGCCGTCGTTCCTTGCACCGGGGCCCGGTTGGGGCGGTTCGTGCCTGCCCAAGGACACCCGCGCCCTCTTGTCGGTAGCAGAGGCCTCCGGTGTGGACTTCGCCATCGTCCGCGACGCTGTGCGTGCCAACGATCACCAGCGCGCGCTGGTCTTGCGCAAGGTCCGTCGCGCGGTCACCGGCAGGGTCGACGGCTCCCTCGCGGGTATGCGGATCGGGGTATTCGGACTCGCGTTCAAAGCCGGGACGGGCGACCTACGCGACTCCCCCGCCGTCGCCATCGCTCGTCAGCTCTCCCACCACGACGCCGTCGTGACGGCATACGATCCCTGCGTGCCGCAATCCGGCGCACACGACCTCGCGGCGGGCCCCGATGGAATCCAGGTCGTCGACGACCCCTACCTCGCCGCGAAGGACGCCAACGCGATCCTCATCCTCACCGAGTGGCCCGAGTTCCGAACCCTCGACTGGAAGAGGATCGCCGGCGCCGTCGAACACCCCGTCATCGTGGACACCCGCAACCTGCTCGATGAACAACCACTGAACGGCACAGGGTTCACGGTGTCGGGCATCGGGTCATCCGACCCTGCCGGATTGAGGGATCGGTCGAAGTAGCCGGGGTAGTGGCTGTTCGGCGCCCCTTACGGCTTGCGCACTGAGCGCGATGGAAGAACGGCTGGGCCCGCCGACCGGGTCGTGGCGAGCGGCCGCTGGTCACAGCGCACCCGGATATCGGGGCCGTCAGGCAGTGACCGGCGTTCTTGTTCACGACGAAAGTCCGGTTCACCCACCCCATGTCACACTTTCCTGCCTTACATCGTCAACCAGGCAGCAACCCGAAACACAGCAACAACAGCGAGCGAGGACATGGCAATGGGTATCGAGGAATTGCGTAGTGCGGTCCGTGGACGTGTGCTGCTGCCCGGTGACGCGGGATTCGACCAGGCGGTGCAGCCGTGGAATCTTGCCGTGGCGCAGCCGGTTTCGGGTGTCGTGGCGGTCACCGACGCCCAGGACGCCGCCGACGTGGTGAAATTCGCGCGCAGCACGAACCGGCAAGTGGTCACGCAGACAACCGGCCACGGCGCGACCGGCGGCATCGAGGACGCGATCCTTCTCCGCACCGCCGCCCTTGACCGTCTAGAGATCGACGCCGAGCGCCGCACGGCCCGGGTCGGTACCGGCGTGCAATGGGGTGCCGTCCAAGCCGCCGCGGCTACGCACGGGCTGACCGGGCTAGCCGGTAGCAATCCGGTCGTCGGCGTCACCGGCTACACCCTCGGCGGCGGATTCGGCTGGTTCGCACGCAAATACGGCTGGGCCGCGGACGCGGTGCGCGCCTTCGAGATCGTCGACGCCGACGGCCGATGCGCTCGGATCACCGCCGACTCCGACCCGCAGCTGTTCTGGGCGCTGCGCGGCGGCGGTGGCGATTTCGCGATCGTCACCGAGATCGAGTTCGACCTGTTCCCGCTGCCGCGCCTCTACGGCGGCCGCGTGATGTGGCCCGCCGACCGCACCCGCGCGGTGTTCGACCTCTTCACCGAACTCACCACCGACGCACCACCCGAACTGTCGGTCTGGTTGCAGCGCTACCAGATCCCCGGCGCCGCACCGACCGTCGCCATCGACTTCGCCTACCTCGGCGAGCCGGACGAAGGCCGCGCGCTGACCGCTCGGCTCGACAGCATCGAAGGAATCCTCACCGACACCCGAGGCGCGTTGACCCCCGCCCAGATCGGCCGGATCACCGCCGAACCGACCGACCCCAGCCCCTCGCTGTCGCGCGGCGAACTGCTCACCGACCTGGACGACGCGGTGGTCAAAACCCTTATCGAGGCGCCGGTCGCGCCGCTGCTCAACATCCAGCTCCGAGGCCTCGGTGGTGTCCTCGCCGAAACCCGGCCCGAAGGTGGCGCCCGCGGGCCCGTCACCGAGCCGTATGCGCTCTACCTGCTCGGCCTCGGTCTTCCGCACTTGCTCGACGAGATCCAGACCAGGTTCACCGATATCCTCGACGCCCTCGGCCCCCACATCACCGGCTCCAAGCCCTACACCTTCCTCGCCCCCGGCGAGACGGCTTCAGCCGCCTTCGACCCGGAAACCCTTGCGCGCCTGCGACAGATCAAAACCACCCGCGATCCCCACAACACCATCCGAGCCAACTTCCCACTCCACCACTGAAACCCACGATTCGCGTCATCAGTCGGTGTCGGAGCTGGGGGCGCTCCCCTTGCGGAGTCGCGCCCAGTGGCGGAGTCGTTCGGTGAGCTCGGCCTCGTATCCGCCGGTGGTCGGCTCGTAGAAGGTCTGCCGTGGCATGCCGTCGGGGAAGTAGTTCGCCCCGGAGAAGCCGGTCTCGGTATCGGGGTCGTACTGGTAGTTCGCCCCGTAACCCAGCTCCTTCATGAGCCGGGTCGGGGCGTTGAGAATGTGCGCCGGTGGCATCAGGGAGCCGGTGCGTTTCGCCGCGGCGCGGGCTTTGCCGAAGCCGCGGTACACCCCGATCGACTTCGGCGCCGTCGCCAGATAGAGCACCGCCTGCGCGATCGCGAGTTCGCCTTCGGGTGAACCGAGCCGTTCGTACACATCCCATGCGGCGAGGGCCTGCTGCACCGCGGCGGGATCGGCAAGGCCGACGTCTTCGGTGGCGAATCGGGTGATGCGGCGGGCGATGAACAACGGGTCCTCGCCACCGTCGAGCATCCGCGCCAACCAGTACAGAGCCGCATCGGGGTCGGAGCCGCGCATCGATTTGTGGAGTGCGGAGATGAGGTTGTAGTGGCCTTCCTGCGCCTTGTCGTAGAGCGGTGCCCGTTTCTGCACCGCCGCGGCGAGGGCGAGCGGGTCGACGGGTGCGGGCAACGCCTGCACCTGCTCGATCATGTTCAGCAAGTACCGGCCGTCCCCGTCTGCCATCGCGACGAGCGCCTGCCGGGCGTCCTCGTCGAGTGGCAGCGGGCCGAGAAGAGTTTCGGCCCGACCGATGAGCGCGCGCAGGGCGGTGGCGTCGAGGCGTCTCAGGACGAACACCTGACAGCGCGACAGCAATGCGCCGTTGAGTTCGAAGCTGGGGTTCTCCGTGGTCGCGCCGACGAGGACGATCGTCCCGTCCTCGACATAGGGCAGAAACGAGTCCTGCTGCGCACGGTTGAAGCGGTGGATCTCGTCGACGAACAGCAGCGTGCCCTGTCCGATCTCTTTGCGTCGCTGCGCCGCGTGGAACACCTTCCGCAGGTCCGCGACACCGGAGAAGGTCGCCGACAACGGTTCGAAGGTGAGGTCGGTCCGTTCGGCGAGGAGCCGGGCGATGGTGGTCTTCCCACAGCCGGGCGGGCCCCACAGGATCATCGACGCCAACCGGTGCGCGGCGACCATCCGGCCGATCGGGGCGTCCTCGGCCAGTAGATGGTCCTGACCGACGACATCGGTCAGGGTCCGGGGCCGCAACCGGTCCGCCAGCGGGCGGGAAGCGTCGTCGGCCTCGAACAGCGACGGCGGCTCTTCGCTCACGATTTCTTCCCGTGCTCGGCGACCAGGTCGCAGGAGTGGTGCACCAGATCCTCGACGAGCCGTTTCGTCACGCCCCGGCCCGGCCCGAGATGCGGGGTGAAAGGCCGCCCGTGGTCGACGTCAGCGAGCGCCGCCGCGGTCTCGCGGGCGACCCGCTGAAGCTGCTCCCCCGAGAGGGTTGCGTGGCTGGGCATAGCTCCCTCCGATCATCGACGTGTCGGCAACCTCGACTACTCGCGATGGTAGGCCTGAACAGGCTCATCGTGACCGCACCGAACGAGTCGGAGCCCGGTTCGCGGCACCGCTGTGGACGCTTCCCGCTCCCGACGCCGAACTCTACCGAGGCCCGGCTGATGTGCGCCCATCCGATCCACAATAACTACTGTGGCGGGTGTAGACATTGTTTGCGCTGGGGTATACAGTCGCTGTCGTTCCGGTTGAGAGATCAGATGGCCGGGCAGGTGAACTGCCCGGAAGAAGTTCGACCGTTCCCTCTGGCGGAGAAGAGAATCCGGTGCAATCGGCCGGACCGCCGGAGGGAACGATGAAGAGCAGGACAAGTGCAGTACCGCAGGAAGAACCGACGATCCAGGAGGTGGTGGCCACTGAGTAGTCCCTTACCAGTTCCGCGTCCCGGGAAGTGTCGGATGCGGTGTCTCAGACCGGGCCTCCACGGCCGGTGAATGCAGTTGAAATCAATCCCTCAGTCCAAAATCAAGGCCCCGGCGCCCAGCGCGCCGGGGCCTTCCGGCATTGAACCGAGAGGCCTCGTGCAACACCCGAACACCCAATCCGCCGACAACACCAGCGCCGCGGACAAACTCGACGACGACACCTACCCCGCCTACAGCATGGGCCGCGCCGCGGAGATCCTCGGCGTCACGCCGGCGTTCCTGCGCGGCCTCGACGCGGCCCGGCTGCTCACCCCGCAACGCTCCGAAGGCGGACACCGCCGCTACTCGCGCTACCAGCTGCGCATCGCCGCGCGGGTGCGCGAACTCGTCGACGCGGGTAATGCGCTCGAGGCGTCGTGCCGGATCGTGATCCTCGAAGATCAGCTCGCCGAAGCCCAACGCATCAACACCGACCTCCAACGCCGACTCGACCACCACGGCGCCCACCCTGCAGACTGAACGGCTGCGCCGAGAGAGGGGCGCCCTGATGCCGGGCTACCCGCGCGGGTGGGCAACGAAGTCGGCGACGACCTGGTCGAACCTTTCCGGTTCGTCCAAGAAGAGTGCGTGGCTGCTGTTGTCGAAGAACACCGTTCGCGCGTGGGGGACGTGCTCGCCGACCCAGGCCGGGCCCCGCCAGTCGAACACTTTGTCCTGGCGGGCGACCAGGACAAGGGTGGGCAGGTCGAGGGTGGGCAGCAGGTCGCGCCAGTCGGCGCGGGTGTGGTCGGCCATGACGGCGTTACGGACCGGGGGTGGGCACTTGGCCATCTCCCCCAGGAACGTCACGCGTTCTTCGGCGGTGGGTTCGGTGAGCATGATGGTGGCCAGCTGCTGACGATCTTGGCCGGCCGGGTCGGCGCTGACCTGTGCTTGCAACGTGGCCAGGGCGGCGTCGTCGAAGCAAGCGTTGTGGGCGTATTTCCAGTCGACCGCGTAGTACTGACGTGGGGTCTGTTCGACGAACACCGCACCCGCCAGCCGGTCGGTACCGAACAATTCCAGGTAGCTCCAGATCACCGGGCAGCCCAGCGACCAGCCGAGCACCGTCGGCCGCTCCAGCTGCAGAGCGGTCAGCAGGTCGTGCAGGTCCTTGGCCAGGCGGGCGATGCGGTACCCGTGTCCGGGTTTGTCCGAGTCGCCATGACCGCGCAGATCCAGGGTGATCACCCGCGCGTGTTCGGACAGTGTGGGGATGTTGCGGTCGAAGAACCGGCCGCTGAAGGTCCACCCGTGGATCATGACCAGCGGTGGGCCCGAACCGGATTCCTCGTAGTGCAACCGGGTTCCGTCACTGGCTCGCACGTATCCCATCGCGGCTCTCAATCGTTTGCCAGCTCTTGTCCAGAGCGGCGCGGTTGGTGTGGAGGAGTTCGTCGAGGTCGGTGTCGTAGACGGAGTCGGGCACACCCTGGGACAGGATCTCGAGCACACAGGGTCCCCGGTAGCCGATGTCGTAGACCGCGTGCAGCAGTTGCCCGGTCGGGATGGCGCCGGTACCGACACTGCGGCGGTCGGCGCCCGAGCGGGGCGTGCGCCAATCACTGACCTGCAACAAAAAGATCCGGTCGCCCGCGGCACGCAGGCTGTCGAGTACGTTGCCGTCCTGCCAGAGATTCCAGGTGTCGAAACAGATTCCGACGTTGTCGCGGTCGATCTCGTCGACGATGTCGAGGCCCTGTCGCAGTGTCCAGATCGCGCTCTCCTGGTTCAGCGAGATCGGATTGAGTGGCTCCAGCGCGATTCGCACCCCGCGATCGGCGGCGACGGCGGCCAGTTCGCGATGCCCGGACACGGTCTGGGCAATGGCTTCGACCATGTCACCGCCCGGCGCGGGCCCGGTATTGGTGACGAACACCGCGCCTGGGGCGAAGGGAGCCACCAGTTCCACGCAGCTCCGAAGCACCGCTAGCCGTTGCGGCAGCTGTTTCGGTTCCGGTTGTCCCGCACTGGGAATCATGGTGCGCACCGAGGGCTGCACCGACTGGATCGCCAGCCCCGCAGCCACGGCCGCCACCAATTGTTCCTTGCTACGGTCGGCGTCCAATTTGTCCTGGCAAACCTCTATCACTCCGATCCCGGCCTCGGTGTAGTGCGCGACGTCTTGTTCGAAAGACCATGGGGTGGTGGTGAATTGGTTCACCGAATAGTCGAACGGCATCGAACTCATACCTGCCTCCACTCATGGGGTTCGGGGCGGCCCGCACCGAGGGAGGCGATGAGGGCCTGTGAATAGCCCGCCTCACGCAACGGGGTGTCGACGTCGCGTTCGAGATCGGGAAGGTAGCCGAACAGGACCTCGGCGGGCCCGACGATCTCGACCTGTTCGCATATCGCGGGCAGCAACAGTGATTGCGCACTCGCGAGTTCCTCGTCGAAATCTCCAGCGCGCACCCTCACCGGTGCGCCGACATTGGTCAGGATCTGCGCGGTGGCGAAGGTGTGCCGCGCCGGTCGCGCAGTGCCGACCTGCCACCGTTCGAGCGCGAAATACGGTCCAGCACAGAGGAATACCCGCTGGACCCCGTCGTCGACGGCGATCTTCAAGCCGGGTTCGAAATCAGGCCGGTGATCGAGGCGGACTTCTTGCATGAGCAGATCGATATTGGTGTCGAACTGCTCGTCGCTCACCGGTGATCCGTCCTCCATGCTCCAGTGCATGGCGTGCTGCTGGATATCGGAGGTCTGCTCGATTTCATAGATCAAGGTGCCCGGCCCGAAACTGTGCGGGGTGCCGCCGGGCACGTAGATCGTCTGCCCGGCGATCACCGGTAGCCGCCGTAGGACCGCGTCGAAGTCCTGATCGCGCAGGGCGGCGCGCAATTGTTCGTGGCTGATGCCGTCCTTGACGCCACAGAGTGCCGTGGCACCCGGGGCGGCGGCCAGAATGTGCCAGGCCTCCGTTTTGCCATTGCGCTGACCTTCCACCCGTTGGGCGGTCTCGTCGTCGGCATGTAGGTGGACCGGCAGGGTGCCTGCCGCATCGATGAACTTGGTCAGCACCGGAAAGTAGTCGCCTATCCAACCGGCACCCATCAGCTCTTCGGGATACTCGCTGACCAAGCGGCGCAGCGACCGGCCGACCAGGGGCCCATTGGTCACCCGCGCGCCTTCGCCGTCGACGTCGCTGCATTCCCACGTCTCGGCGATGCTCCAGTCCGGGATGCCGGTTTTGCCGAGGCGTTGGCTGATCGCGTGTCCACCGAACACCAATGGTTTGGCGGTGACACTGAGCCGCAGCGGGTACAGCGCGGGCCCGCCGCCGGTCATAGGATCGGCTGGCCGCCGGTCACCGCGACCCGGGCACCGGAAATATAGCTGCCCTCATCGGAGGCGAGCAGGACATAGACCGGCGCCAGTTCGGCGGGCTGCCCCGGTCGCCCGAGCGGCACCTGGGAACCGAAGCTCTCCACCTGCTCGGTCGGCATCGTCGCCGGAATCAGCGGCGTCCAGATCGGGCCGGGCGCCACACTATTGGCGCGGATGCCTTTTTCGCCGAGCATCTGCGCCAGCGAGGCGACCATATTGGCGATGCCCGCCTTGGTGGCGTTGTAGGGCAACAGCGTCGGCGGCGGCACATCGGAATTCACCGACGAGGACCCGATGATCGACGAACCGGACCGCATATGCGGCACCGCCGCCTTCGTCAGATGGAAGAAGGCGCTCAGGTTCACCGCCAAGGTGTGGTCCCATTCCGCATCGGGAATGTCGGTGATCGAATCACGCGTCATCTGGAAGGCGGCATTGCTCACCAGCACGTCGATCCGGCCGAATTCCCGCACGGCCTTGTCGACGACCTCCCGGCAATGCCCCGGATCCGCCAGATCGCCCGACACCAGCACACACTTGCGGCCGGCGGCGACCACCCACCGCTCGGTCTCGGCCGCGTCTTCGTGTTCGTCGAGATAGGCGATCAGAACGTCGGCCCCTTCGCGCGCGTAGGCGATGGCCACCGCCCGCCCGATGCCGCTGTCGCCGCCGGTGACGACCGCGACCTTTCCGTCCAACCGGCCGGAGCCGCGATAGCTGTTTTCCCCGTGATCGGGTTTCGGGTTCATCTCGCCGGTGACACCGGGAGGGGTTTGCTGCTGGGCAGGAAGGGACATGATCGTGCCTCCAAGTCGGTCGCGCTCGGAATCTCTCGTGTCGCCGCGACGCGGTTACCCCAGGTGGTGCGGTTCAATCTGGCATGGCCCCGACAGCCTGCTGTGAGGATTCGCCATCCGCCCAGGCCAGGCTCGGGTCGCTGTCCGGGCCTGAACCGCGTCGCCGGAGCCCAATTGCCAGACGAAGCGGCGCCTGGGGAACCCTGACAGGGCCTGTCGGCGTGGCTTCCCGCGCATAGCTTCCTCATGTGGTCGCAGTCGAGCAGAACACTCCCAGCCTTGTGGTACATCACGGTGCAACAAGTTCAGGCTTCGGAATAGGGGCCGCTCGTCGACGATCGAGGTGGCAGCAGACTCTGGACGCGGGTCGCGCCGTTCCCATGGGTTCGCCGCGGACTTGGAGCATCGGTTGGATTTGGTGTTGCACTGTGTGCCTTTCTACCTGGAAGGCGGCTCATCCCACTGCTTTGCTGATGCCATGATGTTCCGCAACCGCCTCCGCCCGGTCGACGACCTCAACACCGCGCTCCGCACCGTCGCCGAGTTCAATCGCGTCATACTCGCTGCTGACACCAAAACGGGACTATTGCTGACCGCCAACGGATTTGCGCTGACCGGGTTGGTCACCGTCACCCGCAGACCCATGAGCACCGTTCTGGTCATGTTGGCGATCGGACTCGCAATGAGCCTGATCGTGTGCATGGGCTACCTCGCCGCGACGCTGCGGCCGCGGCTCGGTAGCGCTTGTCCTGGGAATTGGTTCTGCTTTCCGAGCTTCCCAATCGATGTCGCCTGTCGGCCGACAGCTCCGACGCTGGCGGATCAGGCGTGGCTGCAAGCGGGAACGCTCGCCGAGATCGCCCGGCACAAGTATCGCCGCTTTGGAGTGGCACTTCGCTGGACGGCGATCAGCCTCGTCGTCTTCCTGGCCTGGTTCACCGCGACGGTGCTCAGCGCTCCGTCCTGACCGGCGGTCCTTCGAGCTGTGCTGTCCAGTGCTGGACCGGAGACACGCAGGGCAGGGTATCGGCAACGCAAGAATTGCTGTTCCACGACAGCAGTCCGAGTACGAGCAGCACACCCGCGATCGGCCGACCATGGTTGGCGGCCGATCCGAGTAGTCGCAGGAGAGCAGCCATCGTCGCCTGCAGCCAATCGACCAGCACGAGCACACTCTCACCGTAGCCATACACGAAGGGCCCTGGTACGCGCTCAAACCGCACCAGAGCCTTCGTCACCAGCCATTCCGGCGCCAGTAGCAAGGCCGGAACAGGGGCTATGAGGCGTTCTTCGTGGCCGGCCAGTTTGCGACTCACCCATGGCACCAATCTACCGACAGCCAGGGTCAGCACGGCAAAAACCACCCCAACGATGATCAGGAATTCGACTGTCTGGGCCCACCACACCGTGAATCCCAGGTCGAGCATTAGTTTGTCGAACTGCCTGATCAGTACCCCACCCACAGGAATCTCGGTTAACGGGTTCACTGTGATGCCGGGGTTAGTCATCGTCATCGTCGGATCGGTCCAGTGCTTCGGCATCCTGAACGAGCGCCGCCATCGGCGGCACGACCGGATCGGGTTTCGACACCGAGACTGGGCCAGCCCCTGCCGACGCCGGGCTCACCAGGTCCGCGATTTTCGGCGACACGTGAGCAAGGATTTCCTGGGCATCGCGTTTGTCGACCAGATTCTGGTTGAGCAAGGCCTTCACTATGGAATGCGCGGCATCGAAACCAACCTGCTTCTGCTGCATCATCAGCTCGATGACCTCGTTGACGTCGCTGCGGTTGGATGCCAGCCGGTACGCGAGCGGGCCGAGATCACCGCGCTCAATCGCGTCCGCGTAGAAGCTCATCCGCTGTTGTTCCAGCTCAAGGCTGCGCTGCTGGGTGAACTTGGTGAGCTCATAGCGCTGATGGGACGTCTGCATTTGCAGCCCGTGCTGGGATTCGTTTTCACTCGTCTGCAATTGTGCAGCATGCATGCGGGCCCCGTGTTCGGCTTCACGACGCTGCGCCTTTCGGTGATCGAATGTGGCCTCTTGGAGATACGCGTGCGTGCTGGCTTCGGGCGACAGTTTCACCGAGCAACTCATTAGCGATATGCCGCAATCGAGGTTGATTGGCTTGTCGAAGTGATCATTGATCTCACGCTCGGCAATCGCGAAGTGCTCGACAGCGTATTCGCGACTCAATCGGCGTAATTGACGTTCGAGGTACGGCCTATACACTTGTTCACCGCTGACTGGCCGGTCTTTGACTGCCTGCTCGGGTTCCGTAACTCGCCAGGCCACATCGACTTCGGCGGTGAAGGTGAATACGCCCTCCGCGGTGGGCAGATCGAATCTGCACGAGTTGTGGTGGACGGCGATGTCGACCCAGTACACACCTGTTGGCGGCCGGAAGAATATCTCCCCTGCCGAGGGCTGACGCGTCAATAGCGTCAATCTCCCTGCCCGGTCTACCGATACGGCCGCATGCCCATCGGCCGGTGGACGGAATGTCCGCCATGCGGACCTGTGTACTGCCGCATACTGGACGATTTGTCTGTTTCGGTCGATTGTCATGTCAGACCCCCAGTTTCGCATCGAGCATTGTCAGTAGTTCGTCGACGGCCGCCCGCGGGCCGCCGTCCTCATCTGCCCATTCACGAAGATGAAACGGGACCACGCCGTTGTTCTGGTCTGCTGCCTCCAGATCGACGAGCAATCGACCCAGTGGCCTGCGGAACTGTGGGTCGCGTTCGGCGACCAGAACCCATCGCTTGATTTCGGCGTGGACGGCGGGAGGGAAGTACGGCGCCTGCATGAGGCGGGCGAAGAGCACAACGATGTGATCACGGTGCTCGTCGTATTGATCGGCCAGCCAGACCAGCTGCGGCCACGGCTGAACACCGCCCGGTGTCTCGACGGTCAGATCGAAACTCAGTTGCAGGATGCATAGGAATCCTGTGTAGCGCACGCCCCGCCGTCGCGACACGGTCCACCTTCGCAGATCACGCAACACACGAACATCCAACCCAGGGCTGGTGAAGAGTTCGACGATGCTGTAGCACACAGCATCTCGCAGATCCGGGTCGAAGCTACGAGCTGAGCGCCGTAACAGCCGGAGTGCTCGATCCGGCATGAGCTGCCCCACCGTGCTGCCCAGCGCAGCAGTTGCCGTTACCCGCCGAGCCATCGGTTGCGTCGGCTCCACCCACGCCTCGAGCATCTCGGCGACCAGCGGCGCGAGCTCGGGCTGCAGACTGGAAAACTGCAGCGCACCGATCGCCGCGTACTGGTCGTGCTGGCGACTGCTGTCAGCCCACGGCTCGATTACCAGCCGTCTAGCGTATTCGAACTCGAAGGTGGACAACAGCCCCACGGCAACGCCCGCACGCGTGCTCACTCTGAGGTCATCTGCGCTGCCGAGTTCGCCCAGCCAGTCACGTACCACGCGGTGCGCGGACGGATACTCCCGCCACATGTACTCGAGCAACCGCTGCGGAAAGCGCTCGTCCACGAATCGCACCACGTCGACGGCGATCTGGCCGTACAGCGTGTCCTCATGAGACCGGTACGACTGCGCCTGTGCCTTACTCAGCAATTCGGTACTCCGTACACCGAACACCGTCTGACCCGACCTGACATCGTCGTCGTCGAGAGGCTCCGCATCGAAGATCGAACTCGTAAGAGCTCGGCTGGCTTCGAACACGATGTGCAGCGGCATCTTGTTGAACACCGCCAGGGCGACCGCGAAGGAGCGCGTATCGGTATCGAGCTCATCGAACCACTCCCGGAACCGAGTGTCCTCGGCGGCCGCATACCTGCCCGATACCTCGGCGATATCGATCCGGCCCGCAGCCACATCGACAAGCTGCGCTGCCAGGTTGACGAGTTCATGGGCGGACGGACGGTGCTCCGTCACCATGGTCAGCAACGTCACTACCTCGAGGCGTGAAAGCACGCCGAGCTCGTCATCGGCGAGCTGTTGACGCAGGTGCTGCCTCAGTATCGCCGTGACGTCGGCCGGATCACCTGCGTGCATCACAAATGACCCTGCGTCGGGGCTGAGCTCGGCTTGATCATCGACTACGACGACCAATCGGCTTTCGACCTCGGCCAATCGCCGACCCAGTTGCTCGAGGTGGAATTCGCTCAGCGTACGCAGTTGCTGGCTGTGCGGCGTATCGAACAGGTAGCCCGTGCAGCGTTCGAACTCGATGTCCAGCGATCTCAGCTCCACATCAGGGCTGAGCTTGTGTACACCTGACGTGCACCCTCGGCTCAGCGCCCGGAGGGCAGTAGCGGTTCTTCCCCAGCCCTTCGGAGCGCGTAGGAGCAGTACCGATTGTGCCGCGAGTTGATTGCACAATTGCTCGAACCCCGGCGGCGGCACGAAAATCTGCTCGAGTTCGTGTAGCTTGCGGGGTTCCACCAGACCGCTTCGCTCGAAGCCCGCCCCGAACCCACCCCCGTAGTTGTCGCGGCCGATCACGGTACCGACCTGTGCATCACCGAGGAAAACGTTATGTGCAGTAAGTGAAACCTGCCCGCTGATCGAACCCAACGCCTCTAATCGAGCGTTCGCTGAAGCACGGGATTCGCGTCGACGCTCAGCGTCAGTGGCTCGTTCACGAATCTTGTTCGCCTCCGATTCCGCGTCCTCGATCTGCTCCGGATCTGGTGCGGGTGTATCATCCGGGGCCGGCTCCTCGAAATCACTCACGCGACTCCTCCTCGGTAGTCGCGGCCGATAATGGTGCGGGCCTGGACATCCCCGACGAACATGTTGTTGGCGTTGATCGACCCGAACTCATCCGCCGGGACGGCTTGCTCCGTCTTTGCCCTCGAATGTTCGGCGGCGGCGGTGGGAAGCGGCGGCTCGGGATAGCCAGGCACCCGAAGCCATGCCCTTATTTCGCCTTCGGAGGTTCCGATGTCAGCGGCCCGATACTCATCGGCAGTCACCTTCGGCAGATAGTTGTGCCGCACGACCCCCTGGTATACGACATCGGAGACGACGACGACCCCGACTGCCCTGCTCGCGCTCTTCAGAGTGCCCTTGACCACCGAGGTTTCGTTGAGCCGGAACGTGGCAGTCAGCGCGTCACTCGACCAACCCCGATCGTCCCTGTTCACGTACCCCTCGTGCACGGCGATCCGTACCCGGATCCACTCGAGCGGGCCAACGGTGTTGTTGTGGGTGCGAACCCCCGATAGGACCGACTCCACAACCTGGTCGAGCACGTCCAGTACAGGAAGGTCGAGGACAAGCAGGCAACCGTCGCCCCGATCATCGTTGGCGACAACGGATCCGGCGCGGTCGGTCACCTCGTCGAGGATTCGGTACAGATTCGAACGCATCGCCGTGATTTCCGGGTTGCTCAACCGACTCGAGTTCTCGACATCAACGACGACAAATGCGCGGTGCACCGGCCTGTTCATGGTCTACCTCCATACGGTGTGGGTTGCCTCCTGTCTAGCGGAGGTGTCCCGCCGCGTCTGCGTCCAAATGCACACTCGGCAGTCCTTTTACGATGTCGGCGAGGAGGTCTGGTCGCAGCAACTCCACTCGCCGTCTCCCGGTCCGCACCGCGCCCAGGTCCCGCAGCCGCTTCAGCGCCTTGGAGACCGCTTCCCTGGAAGCCCCCGCAGCATGGGCCAGTTCCTCTTGCGACAACGCCAGCGCGATGATCACTCGGTCATCACCGCGTTCCCCGTAGCGCCGGGCGTAGTCGACCAGCAAACGCGCGACCCTCTCGGTGACGCTGTATGCACCGAACTCGAGGCGCTGCACATCTGCTTCGCGGAGCCTTTCGACCACTACCTGCAGGAGTGTGAACGCGATCTTGCCATCGCTGACGAGCAAGTCGCGAAATGCTGAGGCCGACACCGATGTCGCGGTGACCGACGCCAAGGCGGTCACTGTCGCCGAGCGCGCCCGGCCATCGATAGCGGAGAACTCACCGATCAAGTCACCTGGCCCGCGAATCGCCAACAGAGCCTGTTTGCCGCTGGCCGCCGCCGCAGAGGTCACCTTGACCCGGCCCGCCTCGATGATTACGACGTGCTCTGACCGCTCGCCTTCGTGCATCAACACGGACCCGGCTGCCCAATGACGTTGAATGCCGACTTCTAGAAGGTCATTCCGGCAGCGTTTCCACGCTTCCTCAACGTTCAGATCTCCCCCTCTGCTGATATAAACGTAGCGGCGATCGTCGGCTTTCATAATCGAACTACCAAGCGCAACAACATACTTGACGAGCAGCGAGCGCCGCGTCAAGCGACAGAGGGGATCCAGATGACGCGATCAGCGAAGGGTGTGGTGATCGTGCTTATACCACGTCCGCCGTATGGCACAAACTAGAGAAGACCGAGAAGTGATGGGCCATGAGTACGTCGGCGTCGTCACCGAGATCGGCGACGCCATCACCACACTGGCGGTCAGCGACTACGCGGTCGGGTCGTTCGTGATCTCCAACAACACCTGCGAGATCTGCCAGGCCGGCTACAGTCCAAGTGCGTGCACGCCGAGTTCGTCGCATTCACCGTCGGCGCCCAAGCCGAGTATGGCCGCATCCCGCACGCCGACGGCACCCTGGTAAGACCCGCGGCATGCCCGATCCGGAGATCGCGCCTTCGCTGCTGGCCGCTTCCGATGTGCTGGGCACCGGCTGGTTCGCCGCCGTCGCGGCCGAAGTAGTGCCCGGCAAGACCATCGCGATCGTCGGCGACGGGGCCGTCGGACTGATGGGGTCCTCGCCGCCAAACAGCTCGGCGCGGAGCGGATCATCATCTCGAGCCGCCACGCCGACCGGCAGGTCTCGCCCGCGAGTTCGGCGCGACCGATATCCTTTCCGAACTCGGCGAGGAGTTCGTCGCCGAGGTCAAGGAACTCCAACGGCTACGGCGCACAGCGTCATCGAAGCCGTCGGCACCCCGGAATCCTTCACCCAAGCCAGCAAATCCGTTCGCCCCGGCGGGCACGTCGGCTTCGTCGGCATCGCCCACGACGTGCAATCCCCGGCGACGAACTGTTCGTCGACGAGATCCACCTCCACGGCGGCCCCGCCCCCGTCCGCCGATTCCTACCCGGCCTAATCCAACTCATCTGGGACCGAAAGGTCACCCCCGGCAGGGTCTTCAGCCTCACCCTGCCCCTCGAGGACGACGCCGAGGGCTACAAGGCCATGGACGAACGCCGCGCCACCATAGTCCTGTTGACCGTCTGACCAACCGCGCGCCGCGACAACGATCCCGCCGCACGCACTGCGCGGTGTGACCGCCCGCGTCTTCGTGACCGACTCGTTCGCGGGTTCGAAAGCGGCGGTATCTCCGAAACCTGAGAGCAGGTGCCCGCCACCGACGTGTGCTACCGGTCGTCACCGACATCTCGCGCTGACGCACAATGGCCGCGTCACGACGAAACCGCGTCCCGCCCCCGGGGCGCCTTGTGAAGAACGGGATTTCGTGAGCTCCGCTGTCTTGCTGGTACTGATCGTGTTGATTCCGGCGGTGATGCTCGCTGTGCCGTGGTGGGCGCTGATCGCCGCCCCCACCGAACGCAGTGGTCCGCTCTACCGGGTCGGCACCGCGGCGTTCGTCGCCGGGTACATCTGCCTGCCGGTCGCGCTGATCCTCGGGCACGGGCCGCCGCGGATCGACTCGGCAGCGATCGTCGGGGACGTCCTGCTCGGGGTGGTGTGGGTGCTGTTCAGCTGGTCGGTGATCGGGCTGGTCGTCCGTGGTGGGCTGAGGATGGTCGGCGCACGGGGAGTTCGTACGAGTCGAGTTGTCGCGCTCGCCGTGGTGGTGATGTCGGTCGTGCTCACCGGGTACGGCGTCTACGAGGCGCGGCGGGTGCCGCAGGTGCGCACCGTCGACGTCGCGATACCGGGGCTGGCGCCGGGCCTCGACGGATTGCGCGTGGTGGTGCTCACCGACACCCACTTCGCGGCGCTGGATCGGGAGGGCTGGTCGCAACGCGTGGTCGAGGAAGTCAACGCGCAGCGACCCGACATCGTGGGACTGGCGGGTGACCTCGTCGACGGCTCGGTGGACGAACGGCGTCATCAGGTTGCTCCGCTCGCCGGGGTGCGGGCGCCGCTGGGTCGGTTCTACATCACCGGCAATCACGAGTACCTCGACGATGCCCAGTCGTGGCTGGACTACATGGCCTCGATCGGATGGCAGCCGCTGCACAACGCGCACCGCACCGTCGAACGCGACGGGGACAGGTTGACCGTAGCCGGGATCGACGACCCCACGGGCGCCGATGTGCCAGGCCACGGCCCTGACCTCGCGGGCGCGCTCGCGGGCACCGACCCGCGGTTGCCGGTGGTTCTGTTCGCACATCAGCCCAGCCAGGTCACCGACAGTTCGGCGGCGGGAGTGGAACTGCAGATCTCCGGACACACCCACGGCGGTCAGATCTGGCCGTTCCACTACCTGGTCCGACTCGACCAGCCGGTCGTCGCCGGATTGAGCAGCCACGCGAACGGCACCCAGCTCTACACCAGCCGCGGTACCGGGTACTGGGGGCCGCCGATGCGAGTGTTCGCGCCCAGCGAGATCACCGTGCTGGTTCTGCATCCGCAGAGGTGAAGGTGGACACGCCCGTTCGAACCGCGAAAGGCCCCCACATCATCGACGATGACGACACGAGAGTTGTCGTCGCCGCGGCCTGATGACAGCCGAGTGGTCGGGCGCATCGGTGGATTGATCAGAGGCCGTCCCGGGCAATCGAGCTGCTGGGCCGATTTGCGACCCTGGCCGGTGAGCTCGTCGGTGAGGCACGGCCGCCCGGGCGCACCCGAGAACCCTGTACCGGGCCCTGGCGCTGCTTCGAGAGGACGTGAACTGCCGTCAAGGTGGCGGATGGTGGCTATTGCTCGGCTTTGTGGCGTCGGTAGTGCCGGGCCACGCGCATACGGTTGCCGCACAGCGCGGCCGAGCACCAGCGTCGGCGCGGGTTGGTGGGCAGGAACCAGATCACGCAGTCGTGAGCGTCGCATTGCCGGATCGTGGTGACCGCAGGATCGGCAAGCAGGTGGGCGGTGGCCTCGGCGAGCTCGGCGGCCAGACGCTGTCCGGGCGTGCCCTCACGCAGGCGGGCGGCGGTCAAGCCGGCGTCTTCCCACCTCAGGTGCGTAATCGCGGGGGCGGCACGTTGGGCGTGTTCGAGCGCGTGTAGGTCGAGCTGGTGCGGGCATTGCCCGCGGCGGGCGCGTTCGAGGGCAGACGCGATGTGGTTGCGGATCGCGCGAACAGCGCTGACATCGGCCACGCCGATATCAGCACCGAGCTCGGGGAGCCGGTGAGCCTGGGCCGTGCACCATGCACGCAGATCGTCGGGAGTTCTCAGCAGATCACCGAGGGACGGCGCGGTGTTGATCAGATCCAGCGGCAACGGCTCGCCGAGCAAGGGAAAACGACTGATCACGATCCTAATGCTACATACCGTGTTGACACATTAGCACGGCCTCGATACCTTACGGGGGTACCGAATAGCTGAGGAGGTTATCCATGCCCGAGGTGGTCGGCGGCGCGGCAGATAAGGTCGCGAAGACTTCGCCCGCGGTGGTGGCTTCGTTGTTCACCATCGCGACAGCCCAGTTGATGCTGGTGCTCGACGACTCGGTGGTGAACGTCGCGTTGCCCAGCATCCAGCGGGAACTCCACGTGAGCCCGGTGTATCTGTCATGGGTGGTCAACGCCTACATCCTGGCCTTCGGTGCGCTGCTGATGCTCGGTGGCCGCATCGGGGACCTGTGGGGTCGGCGCCGCACCGTGCAGGTCGGTTTGGTGATCTTCGTGGTCGCCTCGCTGGCCGGTGGTCTGGGGCAGACGGCGGGCATGCTGATCGGGGCGCGCGGGCTGCAAGGACTGGGCGCGGCGCTCATCGCACCGAACGTGCTCGCCCTGATCACCACGACCTTCGCCGAGCGGAAGCTGCGCGACACCGCGTTGTCGCTCTACGGTGCGATGTCGGGTCTGGGTATCGTGATCGGTCTGCTGGCCGGCGGTGTGCTGACCGGCACGCTCGGATGGCGCTGGGTCTTCTTCATCAATGTCCCGATCGGGCTGCTCGTCCTGCTGGGCACCCGCACCCTGAGCGCGCCGCAGCCGCACCGCGGACAGCTCGGCACCATCGGGGCGGTGCTGGGCACAGCGGGCACGTTCGCCCTCGTCTTCGCGATCACCCGCTTCGGTGAAGACGGCTTCACCGATCCGGTCGCGCTGACCGCCGCAGGTATCAGCGTCGCTGTCCTGGCGGGTTTCGTCCTCACCCAGGCACGCAGCCGCCACCCCCTCGTCCCGCTGAGCCTGTTCCGGGACCGAAACCGCACCGGCGCCTACCTGACCATGCTGCTGCTGGCGGTCGGACCCATGGGGTCGCTGTACGTGCTGACCCTCTACCTGCAACGAGTGCGCGACTATTCGCCGATCATGACCGGCCTGGCATGGCTGCCGTTCGCTGTCGGCATCATCCTCGGTGCGGGCCTGGCACCGAAACTGCTGTCGACCGTCGCCCCACGCCTGGTCGCCGGCGGGGGCGCCCTGCTCAGTGCCCTTGCGGCGCTGTGGTTCTCCACGATCACCACGACCAGCGGCTACTGGTCGCATCTGGCACCGCCGATGCTGGTGTCAGCACTCGGGTTCGGACTCGGCGTGATGGCACTGACCCAGGCAGCGGTCTACGACGTCGACAGCGACAAAGCCGGTATCGCCTCCGCGCTGCTCAACTCCGCCCAGCAGATCGGTGTCGCGCTCGGTATCGCGGTCCTGGCCGGTGTCGCCGCCACCATCACCAGCCATTCGACCGAGGCCGAACCCACCGCCCTCACCAACGGTTACAGCGGCGCCCTGCTGGTGGCGTTCGCGATGCTGCTGACCGCCACCGTGGTCGCTGTGTTGTTCCTCCGCGACAACACCCGAGAGCCGATGTCCACGGGTCGGTCTGCCGGGACCGTCTCATCCTGAGTCTCCCCCACCCGAGCACACCACCGAAACAAGCAAAGGATCAACGATGCACTCACACAACGACGAAGCGAAGTTCATGGCCGACATCAAGGAAGCCGCACCGGAAATGGTCTCGGCGTTCTTCGGATTCGACAAAGCCGTGTTCGACAAGAACACCGGCAACCTCGACCTGGCCACCCGGGAGCTGATCGCGGTCGGCGTCGCTGTGACCACACAGTGCCCGTTCTGCATCGAGGACCACGCCAAGCGCGCCGTCAAGGCCGGGGCTTCCAAGGCCGATGTCGCCGAAGCGGTCATGGTCGCGGCCGCCCTGCGCGCCGGTGGCGGCATCACCCACGGATGGAAAGCGATGAAGAGCATCGCCGACGACGAGTGATCCGCCCTTTCAGTAGCGGCGCAGTGGAGTCACACCCGGACACCGGGGTAGGCAGGTTCGCCGAGCGCGGCAGCGATCGTCTCCCGACGACCGTCGTACGTCGGCGAAACGCTCCTCGGCCTCAGGAACCCGACCGGACGACCTCTTCACCCATGAGGTGTTCGCGACCCCACGCCTCCAAGGGGAGCAGTGCGTTGTTGAGGAGTTCGCCGAGTGGGGTCAGGGAGTACTCGACGCGGGGTGGTACCTCGTTGTACACCGTGCGATGGACGATCCCGTCGGCCTCCAGCTCGCGCAGTTGCGTGGTGAGGACCTTCTCGGTGACGCCGTTCACCTCACGGCGCAACTCACCGAAGCGGTGGGGGCGTTCGCTCAGCGGCCAGAGGATCATCATCTTCCACTTGCCGTTGAGTACCGACATGGTGGCGTCGAGTCCGCATCGGTACGCGCCCGGCCTGCGTGTGATCGGCACGATGGTTCCTTCCCTCTACCTGTTCGCTATCCCGGAAGTGCGTACCCACTTCAGTGTGCGTACTTGTTCGGCCCGGATGCCACGCCAACACTAAACCGCATGTCCGACAACAAAAATAAAGCGCTCACCGTCCTCGGGCTCGGCGACATGGGCTCGGCCCTCACCCGTTCGTGGCTCGCGGCGGGATACACCGTCACCGTGTGGAACCGCAGTCCCCGGCGGGCCCCGGTCGGGGCGGCGGTCGCCGCCACCGTTGCCGAAGCCGTCAGCGCGAACACGCTCGTGGTGGTGTGTCTCCTCGACGACGCGTCGGTGCGCGCGACCCTCGACGGCGTCGATCTGACCGGCCGCGACATCGTCAACCTGACCACGAGCACACCCGCCGAGGCCCGTGCGCTCGCCGAGTGGATCACCGCGCGCGGCGGGAATTTCCTGGACGGCGGGATCATGGCCGTCCCCTCCATGATCGGCGCAGCCGACTCGGGTGCGTACGTCTTCTACAGCGGTTCGGCGCGGCTGCACGAGACTCACGCCGAGGCCTTGACGGTGCCTGCAGGTGTCACCTACGTCGGCACCGACGCCGGTTTCGCAGCGCTGTACGACATCGCGCTGCTCAGTGCGATGTGGGGCATGTTCGCGGGCGCCGCACACGCGTTCGCACTCATCGGTGGCGAGGACATCTCACCGGTCGAATTCGCGCCGCTCATGGTGGCCTACCAGCAGGCAATGGCCGGGTACGCCTACGGCACCGCCGCGCAGCTGGCGAGCGGGGACTACACGCAGGACGTGGAGTCGAACCTGGCGATGATGGCCGCGACGAACGACACGCTGCGACGTACCGCCCGGGAACAGGGCGTCAGCCCGGAACTTCTCGAGCCCTTCATGACACTGATGGAACGTCGGGTCGCCGAGGGCGGCGGGAACGAGTCGACCACCGGCGTCGTCGACCTCCTACGCCGCTGATCGAGCGGCTCCTGTCGGTGAGCGGCGGCGACTGTTTCCCGTGGGGGCTATGGTGGGTGTCGATGACTACCGGGACGGCCTTGCGCCACACACGGATCGGTGACCCGGTGCTCTTCTGAGCACCGTACGGGCCGAGGGCCCGACGTCCGATCGAAGATCCAGCGCCGCTGCGCGGGCTCCGCCTCCTTTCGTGTTGATCACAAGCTCCAAACATCAACCACGACAGGAGAATCCATGCATACCGAGACGCTGCAGATCCCCACCCTCGACGGCCACGCGGACGCGTTCGCCGCCTTCCCCGACTCCGGCGAGCAGTACCCGGGGGTACTGATGTACCCGGACGGTTTCGGTGTGCGGCCCGTGCTGCGGGAGATGGCCGAGGAACTGGCCGGGCACGGGTACTACGTGCTCGTCCCCAACTTCTTCTACCGGCACGGCCCGGCACCGGTGATCGAACTGCCCGAACACATCGGAGCAGACGCCCGCCCTGCTTTGTTCGCCCAGCTGATGCCCTTGATCGAGGCACACACCGCCGAACTCGTCCTGCGCGACGCCGACACCTACCTCGAGTTCCTCACCGACCGACCCGAGGTCAGCGCCGGACCCGTTGCAGTGACGGGTTATTGCATAGGCGGGCTCCTGGCAGTGCGCACCGCTGTAGCCCACCCCGGCCGGGTGGCCGCACTCGCCGCATTCCACGCCCCCGTAGGCGCCGACGGACTCGACAATCTCTCCGAACTCGCCGCCGAAGTCCATTTCGGCCACGCCGAAACCGATCTGACGCCCGAGGATCTCCGTCGGCTCAACCAGGCATTGGCTGCCGCAGGCGTCGAATACACCTCCGAGATCTACCCCGGCACCGTGCACGGCTTCACCATGTCCGACACCGACGACTTCGATCCCGCCGCGCTGCGACGTCATTGGGACCGGCTGCTCCCCCTCCTCGGCCGCGCACTGGGCAACGGTGGCGGCTCCCGGTAGCCGCCGACCAACTCGTCGCTCAGGCCGGGGTGACGGCCACCGGTAGCGATTCCAGGCCCCGGATGACGACATTCGGCTTGAACGGCGGATTCTCGCTGCGCAGTTCCAGCGAGCCGACCTTGCGCAACAGTACGTCGAGCAGGATCTCCATCTCGAGCAGGGCCAGCGGGGCGCCGAGGCAATAGTGGATGCCGAGGCTGAAGCCCAGGTGCTTCTTGGCCGGGTTCTTCGGGTCGGAGTATCGGGTCACGTCCAGCCGCTCCGGGTCGGGGAAGGCGGCGGGGTCGTGGTTGCTCGAATTGATCAGCACCACAACACCTTCGCCTTGCTCGAACCGGTGCCCGGCGACGGTGATCGGCCGGGTCGCGGCGCGCGTGGTGATCTGCACCGACGGGTCGAGGCGCAGCAGTTCGTCGGGTGCGTGGGCGAGCATCTCGGGACGTTCACGCAGCACCTGGATCTGGTCGGGGTTGCGCAGCAGGCGCAGCATGCCGGTGCCGATGAGATTGGCGGTGGTCTCGTGCCCCGCGACGAAGGTGGTGATGCAGGTGGCGAGCAGTTCCTGTTCGGAGAGCACGTCACCGCGATCCTCGACCTGGGACAGCGCGCTGAGCAGGTCGTCGCGCGGGCTGACGCGGCGTTCGTTGAGCAGCTCACGGAAGTAGCCCATGAATCCGCGGGAGGCCGCGCTGCGCGCCCGCAGGCATTCCTCGGGCAGCGTGTAGTCGTGATCGAAGCCGCGGGCCAGGTCCTGCGACCAGCGGTGCACCTGGTCGTAGGCCTCCTGCGGCACACCGATCAGCTCGCAGGCGATGATCAACGGCAGCGGGTAGGCGATCAGTTCGACGAGGTCGAATTCGCCCGCGGCCACGGCGTCGTCGACGAGCTGTTCGCACAACTGCTCGATCCGCGGCCGCAATCGGGTCACCATGCGCGGGGTGAATCCCTTGGTCACGAGGTTGCGCAGGCGGGTGTGGTCCGGCGGCTCCATCCACAGGAACGACGTGGGCAGTTCCTCGGGGGCGTTCTCCGGTAACACCGTCGGGTGCATCATCGCCGCCTCCTCGGCGTGGCTCCACGCGGTGGTCGACAGCACCGCCGCGCAGTCCTCGTAGCGGGTGAGCACGTGATGGCCGAGTGGAGTCTGGTGGATCGGGCCCGCTTCGCGCAGTACGCGGGCTGGGCGGTAGGGGTCGGCGCGGCCGTCGGGGCCGAACAGCTGGATCAGGGCGGTCTGGACGGCGTCGGTGTCGATCGTGGAGGTCATGGGTGGGTCTCCTCGTGGGGGTGGTCAGGGCAGGAGGATGCGGCGCAGCGTGCCCGGCGCGGTGAGCGCGGCGGGTGGGTCGACCAGGTGGGCGACTCGCAAGAAGGTCCTGGCCACGCGCGGATCGTGGTGGGCCACGCGCTGCACTCTGGTCACGAAGACGTCGGTGAGCCGGGTGCGCAGGGTGCGCCTGCCCTCGACGCCCGGATTGCGCAGATCCGAGCCGGCGGCCAGCTGCCAGGCCACCGCGACGGCGTCAGCGGCGGACGCGTAGAAGCGGGCGGGCAGGTCGTCGGCGTCGAGGCACTCGCGCAGAGCCGCCGCTTGCAGTGCGGCCACGGTCATGCCCTGGGCGTAGAGCGGGTTGAACGCACACTGGGCGTCGCCGAGCACAACGAGTCCCGCGGGCCGGGCGCTCTGGCGATCGAAGCGCCTGCGCACCGCCGTGCGGAAGCGGTACGGGACCGGCTCGCCGAGCGCGTCGGAGCCGACCACGATGGTGTGGATATCGGGCGCCGACAGCGACGCGGCGTACGCGCGGAACCCCTGATCGTCGGTCGGTGGATGATCGCCGAGCATCCCGGCGAGGGTGACGTGCCAGCGGTCACCCTCCACCCGCACCGCGCCGCCACCGCGCCCGTCGGCGCCGGTCGACACGATCACCGAGGCCTGGCCGTCGAGCTGGCCCGGCCGGTGCCGGAAGAACCGCGACGCGTAGCCGAGGTCGACCTCCAGGCGTTCCTCGTCGGGCACGTTCGCACCGATCGCTGTGAGCCACAGGGTGATTCGTGAGCCGCGGCCACTGGCGTCGACGATCAGATCGGCCGCCAGGGTCTGCTCCCCCGCCGGACCGGTCACCCGGACGGCGCGCACCCGCTGGGCGTCGCCGATCAGGCCTTGCACGGTCGTCCTGGTCAGCAGTTCGATACCCGGCATCCGCAGGGTGCGCCTGCGCAGGACGGTTTCGAGCAGGGACCGGGTCGCGATCAGCGAGGTGAGTCCGGTCGCGCCCGCCGCCAGCCGGGAACCCCCGACATACCAGCGGGTGCCGACGAGCACCTCGGCCACGGTCGCACCGTCGGAGACGGCCTCCTCGGTGAAGCCCGGATACAGCTCCTCCATGATCCGGCGGCCCCGGTCGAGCAGGCCGTGCAGATGCCAGGCCTGCGGAACACCGCGGCGCACAGCCGCTTTCGCGTCCGGCTCGTCGCGTTCCACCACGGTGACCCGGTCGAAACGCTCGGCGAGCACCCGCGCCGCCAACAGCCCGGCGACCCCGGCGCCGATGACGAGCGCGTGCTGCCGCGGCGCGGTCACAGGGTCACCGGGAGGTGGCGGACGCCGCGGTGGATCAGGCTGGGCCGGTATTCGATCGACCGCTCGGCCAGGGCCAGCTCGGGCGCCCGGTCGAGCAGGGTGCGGATCGCGGCCTCTGCTTCGATGCGGGCCAGCGGCGCGCCGACGCAGTAGTGGATGCCGAGGCTGAAGCCGAGATGCTTACGCGGCGGGCGGTTTCCGGTGAAGCGGGTGATGTCGAAGGTGTCGGGGTCGTGGTAGACCCGTTCGTCGCGATTGGCCGAGCCGGTGAGCACGACGACGCCGTCGCCGCGGCGGAAGCTGTGCTCGCCGACCCGGGTGTCGGCCAGCGCGACCCGGATCGTGAACTGGGTGGGTGCGTCGTAGCGCAGCATCTCGTCGATGGCGGAGCCGATCAGCTCGGGATGCGCGCGCAACAGCGCGAGCTGATCGGGATGCCGCAGCAAGGCGAGCATCCCGTTGCCGATCAGGTTGATCGAGGTCTCCATGCCCGCCACGAGCAGCAGCAGCGACATCCCGATCACCTCGGGCTCGGTGAGGAAGTCGCCGTCCACGCTGGCCGCGACCAGTTCGCTGAGCAGGTCGGTGCCCGGCCGCTGCTTCTTCTCGGCGATCAGCCGGGCGAAGTGGCCCATGCAGGCGATGGCCGCGTCGGTGCGGGCGCTGATGTCGTCGGGACCGAGCAGCGAGTCGGGGTCGCTGCCGCGCGCGATGGCCAACTGCCAGGCGCGGAAGCTGAGGCCGTCGGCGGCGTCTGCGCCGAGCAGCCGGACCGCGACCATGGCGACGGCCAGCGGAACCGCCAGATCCTCGAGTACGTCGAGTTCGCCGCGCTCGATTGCCGCGTCGACCAACCCGTCGACCACTGTGCCGGCCACCGGCACCATCTCGCCGATCATCTTCGGGGTGAACGCCTTGGCCACCAGCTTGCGGTAGCGGCCGTGCTCGGGCGGGTCCATGCGGACGAACGAGCCGGGGATGGCGGCGCTGGTGTCGCGGAAGGGACTGATGCCCGCCGCGTAACCGTGACCCCAGTCGGCGCCGGTGAGCACCGCCGCGCACTCCTCGTAGCGGGTCACCAGACGCACCGGCACCTCGCCGAGCTCGTACGGGAACAGCGGGGTGGCGGTGCGGACCCGCGCGTAGGCGGGGTACGGGTCGGCGCGATGGTCGGGGGCGAAGGCGTCGAAGGTGAGGTCGGCGGGGACAGCGGTACTCATCGGCCCTCCAGGCTGATTCGCAGTTCGGACATGCCGCGCACGACCACATTCGGGCGATACGGCGGTTCGGCGAGCAGATGCATCCGCTCGACCCGGGTGGCGACGGCGCGCAGCACGGCCTGCATCTCGAGGCGGGCCAGTGGTGCGCCCAGGCAGTAGTGCAGGCCGAGACCGAACGACAGGTGCCGTTCGGGTCGTTTGCCCGGCAGGTAGCGGCCGATGTCGAAGCGGTCGGCCTCGGGAAAGGCTTCGGGGTCGCGGGCGGCCGAGCCGATCAGCACGATCACCGCGTCGCCGGGAACGAAAGTCTTTCCGGCGAGCTCGATCTCGTGCCGCGCCGTGCGGGTGGTCAGATGCACGGGTGGGTCGTAGCGCAGCACTTCGTCGACGGCGGGCGCGCACAGCGCGGGGTCCTCGCGCAGTCGCTGGAACTGGTCGGGATGGCGGATCAGGGCGAGCAGGCCGTTGCCGATGAGGTTGACCGTGGTCTCGTGCCCGGCCACCACCAGGATGAGCAGGGTGCCGATCAGTTCGGTCCTGGTCAACCGGACCCCGGCCTCTTCGGCGTGCACCAGCGCGGTGATCAGATCGTCGCGCGGGTCGGCGCGGCGCCGGGCGATCAGGTCGCCGAAGAACGCGTCGAACGCGTGCACCGCCTCGGTGCGCGCGGCCAGCTCGGCGGGGCTCAGCAGGGTGTCGGGGTCGAGGCCACGAGCGATGTGGGCGGAGATCTCCCGCACGTGGGCGTGGGCTTCGGCGGGAACACCGAGCAGTTCGCAGATCAGGGTCAGCGGCACGGGGTAGGCCAGCGCCTCGAGCACATCGGTCTCGGCATCGGCCAGCATCGCTGTGAGCAGCCCGTCGACGAGCCGGTCGGCGCGCTCGTGCAGCCCTGCGACGGTCCGGGCGGTGAACGCCTTGCCGACCAGGCCGCGCAGGCGGGTGTGGTCCGGCGGTTCCATCCACAGGAAGGAGCCGGGCAACTCCACGTCACTGTCGCCGTGCAGCAGGTCCGGCTCCTCGGCGTGACTCCAGCGCGGATCGCTCAGGATCGCCTGGGCCTGCGCGTGCCGCGGCACCAGGTGGGTCTCGCGCGGGCCCGGCACGAACGGCCCTGCGGCGCGCAGGGTTTCGTAGCTGGGATAGGGGTCGTGGCGGCAGTGCGGCGCGACGCTCTCCAGCACCGCGATCTGCACCGGGGTCGGGTCCTCGACCGCGACATGATCGGAAGTCACCAGCAGCTCCTAGAGGCGATTTCGGTGCGGGGATTTCGCCGCTCATCGTCGCCGCGCGGTGGCCGTGAATTCGTGCAGTATTGTCTGCTCCGATCGGGCGATAGTCGAATATCTTTATCAGGCAGAGCAATTGGACGATCGACGGTGATTATCGGCGCGCGTATTTCGTTATTCGTTCAACGCGATGTCATATGGCACTGTTGTCGTTTCCGGCATGAATTCCTCGCGTTCGAGCGACACGCTCACCACCCTGCTGGCCGGGGTCGCCGCCGAACGACCGCGCGTCACGGCGACGTTCTGGTCGGTGTCGGAGCAGCTGGACAACGCCGAGATACAGGCACGCGCCCGGACGACGGCGACCGCCTTGGTGCGACGCGGGATCGGCCGTGGTGAACCCGTCGGCGTGCTCAGCCCCAACGCGCCGGAGTTCCTGACCTCCTTGTTCGGCATCGCCGCCGCGGGCGCTGCCGCCACTCCCCTGCCGCTGCCCGCAGGCGCGAGGGCGACGGCCGCCTATCCGACGAAGCTGGCGGCGATCACCGCCGCCGCGGGCATGCGTACGGTTCTGGTCTCACCCCGATTCGCCTCGATGATTCCGCTGATCGGGGACATCGGCGTCGAATTCGTCGACACCGGCGCGCTCGTCGAGGATGTCACCGCCGACGAAGACATCCTGCCGACGCCGGCCCCCGACGATCTGGCCATCGTGCAATTCACCTCAGGCAGCACCGCGCTGCCCAAGGGTGTGCGGCTCACCCACGCGAATGTGGTGAGCGGACTGGCCGCCATCCGCACCGGTATCGACCTCGGACTCGACGATCAGGGCGGGTTCTGGTTACCGCTGTTCCACGACATGGGCCTCTTCGGCACCCTGTCGGCGGTGCTGCGCGGCATCCCGGCGCACGTGTGGTCGCCGCTCGCGTTCGTGAAGGATCCGGCGCGCTGGCTCGCCGAGTTCGCCGCGACCGAGACCACGATCACCGCGATGCCGAACTTCGGCTACGAGGCGCTGCTGGCGGCGATCCCGCCGGAGCGGGTCACCGACTACGACCTGGGGCACTGGCGGATCGCGTTCAACGGTGCCGAACCGATCGCCGAATCGGTGGTCAGCGCGTTCCGCGAGCGGTTCGCGCCCGCCGGTTTCGCGCCGTCGACGATGTTCGGCGTGTACGGCATGGCCGAGGCCACCCTCGCCGTCGCGTTCCCACCGCTGCTGCGCGAGCCGGTGTTCGAATGGGTCGACCGCGCCCTGCTCGCGGACGCCGCGGTCGCCGACGTGGTCGCGCGGGACGCCGACGGGGCGCGGGCGGTCGCCTCGGTCGGCGCGCCCGTCGACGGGATCGCCGTGCGGATCGTGCACCCCGACACCGGCGCCGACCTACCCGACGGCCGGGTCGGCGAGATCCTGATCCAGGGCGCCCCGGTCACCGACGGGTATCTCACCGCCGACCCGGAGGCCGTGGCCGACCGGTTCGTCGACGGCTGGCTGCGCACCGGCGACCTCGGCTACCGGCGCGGCGGCGAACTGTTCGTCACCGGCCGCTGCAAGGACATGATCACCGTGCGCGGCGTGAACTACTACGCCCAGGACGTCGAGGCCGCCGTCCGTGACCTCGACGGCGTCCACAAGGGCCGCTGCACCGCCGCCGTCGATCCCGCCGGTGACGACGTGATCGCTCTCATCGCCGAAACCGAGCGCACCGGCGCCGCGGCCGACGCGCTCGCCGACGCCATCCGCGCCGCCGTCACCGCCCAGCTCGGGCTCGGCGCGGTCCAGGTGCACCTGGTCGCACCGCGCAGCATCCCCCGCACCAGCAGCGGCAAGCTCCAGCGCCTCGCCGCCCGCGATCTGATCGGCCGGCGATGACGCCGCGCCCGGCTCCCCCTCGATCGAACGGAGTGCCTCGTGCACAGCTTTGACGTGTTCCGCCATTACGAACGCCTGCACTGGAAACTGAGCGATCTCGACCTGCCCGCCGTCGACCCGGCGCTGGTCCGCCCGGAGTACATCACCCTCGCCAAGAGCGCGGCCATGGGTGAATCGAACGTGATCGCCGCGGTGCACGGCTTCCTCAACGAATTCGTCGACGACTACGACTTCTCCACCTTCGCGGTGGTGTGGGGCTATCAGGAAGTGCAGCACCACTACGCGTTCCGCTCCTGGCTCGGCGCGATCGGCGAGGACGTCGAGGACCGCGCCGTCGACGCCATGCGCGAGCCCTACGCACCGGGCAGCACGCCGTCGGCGACCCTGGCCACCAATATCATCTCCGAGCTCACCGTCAACCACGTGTACCGCGCGGTGTCGAGCTGGGTGGCCGAACCGGTGCTGAAGCAGTTGCTGCTCAACGCCAGTCGCGACGAAGCCGGGCATGCGCGCGAATTCATCCACTACACCAACGAGCGATTGAAGAAGCGCCCCGAGGAACTGCCCTCGGTGCTCGAAACCTTGTACGTCTACAGCTCCGAGGCCAAGATCAAGCACCCGGTGAGCACCTTCAAGGCAGGCATCGCCGAACTCGGCGACCACGAGACCATCGACACCGGCTTCGAGTTGTTCCTCGAGCAGGTCGCCGCCGAAGGCGAGCTGGAGGTGCTGCACGACAAGGTGCGCCGCACCTTCGCCTCCATCACCGGGCTCGACCTGTCCAGCAACGCGAAGGTGCGTCGCGCGCTGGCCGACGCCATCGCCTGATGACTGCCGCCGACGCCGTCGTGGTGCCGTGGTCGGTGATCCCCGACTACCACTGCTTCGGCTGCTCCCCACACAATGCCGCCGGGCTGCGCCTGAGTTTCACCCCGCGCCCCGACGGCGCGCTGGAGGCCACGTTCCGGCTCGGGCGGGCCTTCGAGTCCTATCCCGGTGTCGTACACGGTGGTCTGATCGGCGTGGTGTGCGACGAGGTGATGGGCAACCTCATCGTGCTCGCGCGCAACGTACCCGCCTTCACCGTCTCCCAGCGCACCCGTTTCCTCACACCCCTGTTGATCGATCGCGAATACCGCTGCGTGGCAATGCTTCCGCCCGAGCGCGGGCCGGGCCCGATCGCCGCGCACGCGGAGATCCTCGACGCCGACGGCGCGGTGTGCGCGTCGTCGACGGCCACCTACCAGCCCTTCGATCTGCACACGGTCCGCGACCAGCTCACCCTCGACGACGACGAAGTCGCCCTGCTCGACCACGCCCTGTCCACGGCGAAAACCTTCTCCCCGAACGGAGCCCGGCCATGACAACCACTTCCGCCGACACCATCCTGCGCACGGTCACCGAGATCGCGATCTCCGAAACCGGCCTACCCGCCGCCGAGCTGACCCCCGACGCCGACCTGCGCGCCATGGCCGGCGTCGATTCAGTGCGGGTGCTGCGGATGATCGCCCGCATCGAGCGCACCTTCGACATCGAGCTCGAGGACTCCGACGTCTTCGGCATGTCCACCCTGGCCGAGGTCACCGCCGTGGTGGAGCGCTCTGTCCGCGAGGGGCGGTCGGCATGACGGTCGTCGCCGATACCAATCAGCACTACGATCTCGATCCCGACGTCTTCGGCGAGTTCCTCGATCCGCTGCGCAAATACAGTGCGGCACTGTACGAATCCGCCGACGACACCCTGGAGACGGCACAGCGCAACAAGCTGCGTTTCGTCGCCGAGCGGCTCGGGCTGCGCGGCGGGGAACAGCTGCTCGACGTGGGCTGCGGCTGGGGTTCGCTGATCCTCTACATGGCGAGCGAATTGGGTTGCCGCACACTGGGAATCAGCCCGGCTCCCCGGCAGCACGACTACATCGCCGCGCAGGCCGCCGCACGCGGGGTGAGCGATCTGGTGCGCACCCGCGTCGGGCATTTCGAGCACCTCGACCTGCCCGCGCGCGGCTTCGACTCCGTCACCCTGCTCGGCTCGATCGTGCACATGCCCGAGCCCGACGAGGTGTTCCGCCGTGCCAAGGCGGTGCTGCGCCGCGGCGGCACCCTCTACGTGTCGGAGAGCTGCTTCCGCAACGCGGCCACCCGCACCGCGTTCGACGATCGCGTCGGCACCGGGTTCGTCCGCGAGGACATCTTCGGTTTCGGTGAACTGCGCCCACTCTCGGAACTGGTCGCGGCCGCCGAGAACGCAGGCTTCTCGGTGATCTCGGTGGACGACCTCACCGCGAACTACCGGCGCACGATCGAGGACTGGATCGCCAATGTCGACGCCGCCGCCGACCGCATCGACGCGCACGGCGCCGGCCTGGCGGCCAAGCTGCGCCACTATCTCGAGATCGCCAACGCGGGCTGGGGTTACACCACCAAGCACTACGCGCTGGTCTGCCGGAATGCCAGGTAGGACATGATCAGCACACCGGGGCTGCTGCCCGTGACCGAGCTGACCGCCGCGGTCGACGGCTTCCTCGCCGCCTCCCCCGCGGCCCGCGCCTGGGACGTGGAGACCGCCTTCGACTGGACGGCCGCCGACGCGGGCAGGCTCACCGAGGGACAACGATCCGCGGTCCAGTTCGTCACCCTCATCGAAGACCACCTGCCCGGCTATTTCGATGTCTACCACCGGCATTTCCCGGTCGACGACAGCGTGGATCTGCCGACCTTCGAACACAATCGGGAGCTCTACCACTTCACCGTGCGGTGGGCGCTCGAGGAGGACACCCACGCCAGGGCACTGGCCCGCTACCAGGAGGCAGCGGGCATGGCCGAACGGTCGACGCTGCGTACGGAATTGGCGATCGAAGGCCACAAACCGTTCGACCTGCCCTACGACCATCCCGTGCAGTTCTTCGCCTACGCGCTGGTGCAGGAGAAGGCGACGCAGATGTACTACCAGCAGCTGCGCGACGTCGTCGCCGATCCGGTGCTCGCCGCGGTCCTCACCCGGCTGTCCCGTGACGAGGCAAGACATTTCAGCTTCATGGCCGAGGTGGTGACCCGGTACCTGCGCCACGACGGTGACGCGGTGGTTGCGCCGATCCGCGACGTGATCGCCCATTTCCGGATGCCGCTGTCGGACACACTGCGCGGCTACTGGCGGTGGGCGCTGCGCATCGCCGAGGTCGCCGACTACGACCACACCGCCGCTTACGAACACCTCGTGAAGGTGATCGACCGCGCGGTCGACACGCGAACCGAGCCGATCGACGAGCTCGTCGCGTTCGTCGAGAGCTGCCGTTCGCTGGCCTGACCCGACGGCACCGGCCCCGCCCCTGATCGGTTCGGGCGCGGGGCCGGTGCCGTGCGGTCAGTTGCCCTGTGCCAGTACGAGAATCGTCGTGGTGCCGTGGGCGATGAGCTTGCCCGCAGCGTCGGTGATGCGCCCCTCCGCGGTAGCGGTGCGCCGCCCGACGTGCACGGCGGTGGCGTCGCAGGTGAGCCTGCTGCCGTCCAGTGTCACGGCCCGGATGAAGTTCACCTTCAGTTCCAGCGTGGTGTAGGCGATGCCGTCGCCGAGCTCGGTGAACACCGCGCTGCCCATGGCGGTGTCCAGGAGGGTCGCCAGGACACCGCCGTGCACCGTGAACATCGCGTTGATGGTCGCCGGATTCGGGTCGAGATAGTAGCGTGCGCGCCCTTTCGACGCGCTTTCCAAGCGAATTCCGAGTGAATCACCGACGCCCAGTTTTTCTCGCAGTCCGCGTTCGAATACCGCGGTCAATTCGTCGACCCGCCGCTGCGCGATCACGTCGACGTCCATGTCGGTACTTGTCATGATTTTCCTCCCTGCGGACGATTTGCCTCCCATTCGAGCAGCCTTGGGTGAATTGCGGTTTGCCGCAGCCCATTCCATGCCGAACTCCGATTGCCTGATCGGGATCGCGCGCACCCGGCGAATCGTTCGCCGGACGCCGGTACCGTCGGTCAGATGGCCGACACCACCGCTGCTCCCCGCGTCGAGTCCATCGGCGCCGACTTCTTCGACGATCCGCACGCCCACTACCGGCGCTGGCGCGCCGCGGGCCCGGTCCATCGGGTCCGCTTTCCCGACGACGTGGTCCGCTGGGTGATCATCGGCTACGCCGAAGCCCGTGCGGCGCTGGCCGATCCGCGCCTGGCCAAGGATGTCGGACAGGTCGAGGCGATCCTGCACGAGAAGCGCCGCGTTACGCGGTCGGACCCGAATGTGAGCGCGCTGCTGAGCCACATGCTCGGCACCGACCCGCCGGCGCACACGCGCCTGCGCAAGCTGGTGAACAAGGCGTTCACCGCCAAGCAGGTCGCCGGGCTGCGTCCCCGCATCGAGCAGATCACCGAGGACCTGCTGGACGCGACCGCCGACCGCGACGAGTTCGATCTGATGGAAGAGTTCGCCAATCCCCTACCGGTGACCGTGATCTGTGAGCTGCTCGGGGTGCCGTTCGCCGACCGTGACGATTTCCAGGCTTGGACCCGCGCACTGGTCACCGTCGTCGGCGAGGGCGAGGACGAAGAGCGCCCGGCCGCAGGCGCCGCCATGGTCGGCTATCTGGCCGATCTGGTGCGGGCCAAGCAGGCCGATCCGGCCGACGATCTGCTCTCGGAACTGGTGCTGGCCGACGACGACGGCGACCGGCTCACGGACAAAGAGCTGGTGTCGATGGCGTTCCTGCTGCTGGTCGCCGGACACGAGACCACCGTCAATCTGATCGGCAACGGTATGAACGCGCTGCTGCGCGACCGGGCACAGTGGCAGGCGCTGTGCGCCGACCCGGCGGCGGTGCCCCGCGCGATCGAGGAGTTCCTGCGGTTCGACGGGCCGGTCGACATGGCCACGGTGCGCTACACCGCCGAGCCGGTCACCCTCGGCGGCACCGAGATCCCGCCGGGTGAACTCGTCTACGTGTCGGTGGCGGCCGCCAATCGCGATCCCGCACGGTTCACCGATCCGGACACTCTCGCCACCGATGGGCATACCACCGGGCACCTGGCGTTCGGCCACGGCATCCATTTCTGTGTCGGCGCTCCGCTGGCCCGGCTCGAGGCCACGATCGCCGTCACCGCCCTCCAGCGCCGTTACCCCGACCTGCGGTTGGCCCCGGCAGCCCTGACGCCACGCTGGCAGACCAGCACGCTCATCCGCGGTCTGCTCGCATTGCCCGTGCTGACGCGCTGATCGCATCGAAGCCGGACGGCGAAAGACCCCGCCCGATCGCAGGATCGGGCGGGGTCGGGTGTCCCCCGGTCGCTCTATACCGGGTCTTCGACCACCGTTACTTCGCCGGTGCGTTGAACGGCTGGTTGATGGTGGTGAAGTACTGGATCGCCGCGCCGATGGCCACGGGCGCGGTGATGAAGATCTGCCCGGCCAGGGTGCCGAGCGCGCCGACGGCGAGGATGCCGCCGATGCAGCCGACCGCGGCGGCGGGCAGGAACGGGCCGAACAGGCCGACGATGGTGGCCGCGGCGACGGTGGCGCCGACGATGCCGCCGAGCACGCAACCCACCGCGGCGCCGCCGATCCCACCGACCAGGGTGCCGATGGCGGCGCCGGTGGAGATGGTGGTGGTCAGCCTGGTCCAGGCCGCAACCTCACGCTCGTATTCGCTCTTCCACGGTGCCTTGTCCTCGAAGGGCAGGGCGACCGGCTTGTAGACGGCCTGCGAGGCATCCAGCTGCGGGCTCAGGGTCGCCGTGTTGCCCGCGATCTCGGCCACGATGGGCAACTCGAACTCGTCCAGCCGGAAGGTCAGCGGGGTGGCGGCGACGGTGGTGCCGTCGGGCGCCTTCACCTTGAACGCGCCGTCCTCGACGACCATGGAGCCGGCACCTGTGGTGATGACGGACTTACCGGCCACTTCCTGCGCAGTGAACTCGATCGGGGCGGGGGCCTGGGCCGACGCCGAGCCGGTGATACCGGCCGTGACGCCGATCGCGGCGGCGAGCAGCGCCGCGGCCGCAGCAGATTTCCTCATCGTATATTTCTTCCTCTCACATTCCCGGACGGGAATCGGGCGCGTCCGTTACGCGCACGTTCTGGGGGACAACCGATTCCGCGCGTGCTCACAGGTCGAGCACCAGGACGCCGGAGTGGGCCCGCGAGACGCAGAGCATCATCGTGGCGCCGCTGTCGCGTTCCTCCGCGGTGAGCAGCGAGTCGCGGTGATCCACCTCGCCGTCGAGCACCGGGGTCTCGCAACTGCCGCAGGTGCCTTCGCGGCACGAGGTGAGCACCGCGATGCCCGCCGATTCGAGGACGTCGACGATGGACCGGTCGGCCGCCACCCGCAGCGTGCGGCCGGTCTGCGCCAAGCGGATCTCGAAGGCCGTGTCGGCTCCGGCGGGCACGACCGACTGTGGCACGAAGCGTTCGGTGCGCACGGTGACACCGCCCAGCGCGCCCGCTGCCTCGACCGCCGCCAGCAGCGGTTCGGGACCGCAGCAGTACACGGTCGCGTCCGGCCGGTCGGCCAGGATCTGCGCGATCGGCAGCAGCCCGGCCTCGTCCTGCGGCACCAGCCGCACCCGGGCGTCCGCGGCGAGGACGTCGGCGAAGACCATGTGCGCGCGGCTCCGGGCGCCGTAGTGCAGCGTCCAGTCCGCACCCGCCCGGTCGGCGGCGGCGATCATCGGCAGGATCGGGGTGATCCCGATCCCGCCCGCCACGAAGGTGTACCGCGCGGCAGGTATCAGCTCGAAGTTGTTGCGGGGCACCGAGACCGACAGTGCGGTGCCGGGCAACGCTGTCCGGAACAGTGCGGCCGAACCGCCCCTGCCACGGGGTTCGTGCAGCACCGCGATCCGCCAGTGGTCCCGGTCGGTGGGGTCACCGCACAGCGAGTACTGGCGCACCCCGGCGG
The DNA here is from genome assembly GCF_013839555.1 of Nocardia sp. GTS18. Taxonomy (NCBI): domain Bacteria; kingdom Bacillati; phylum Actinomycetota; class Actinomycetes; order Mycobacteriales; family Nocardiaceae; genus Nocardia; species Nocardia sp. GTS18. The sequence goes on from NZ_JACBIU010000030.1 coordinate 47,165, forward strand.
CACCCACCGCCACGTCGATGTGCGCGCCCGGCGTCCAGGCGGGCAGTTGCCCGCCGTCGACCGCGGCGAGCACCAGGGCGAACACCGCGTCGGCTTCCTCGGTGCGGTCGATCACCCGCACCCTCACTTCGGTCATGCCCATCCCCTCGGCGGAATCGTTGTCGAGATCACCGTGGTGCAGCGGCGCCCGGTTCGCCGCCGTGGCATGGCGAGACGATTGGACCGATCGACGTTCACTATCGCCCCGGCCGCCGACCTGCCCGCCGCCCGAAACTGGCGGCATGACTCCCGTGTCGGAACTGGTCGACAGGACCAGGCAGTTCGTTCGAGATCACGTCATTCCGGTGGAACGCGAGGTCGTGGTCGGTGGCCGGGTCACCGACGACGCCCTGCGCCTCGATTTGCAGAAGAAGGCCAAGGAAGCCGGTGTCTTCGGCCCCCTGTCCGATCCCGCCTACGGCGGCCTCGGCCTCGATACCAGGGCGCAGGCCGAGGTGCTCGAGGCGGCGGGCGCCAGCCTGCTCGGCCCACTGGCGGTCAACGCCTGGGCTCCCGACGACGGCAACATCCACCTGCTGGCCGCGGTGGCGAACCCCGAACAGCAGCAGCGGTATCTGGCCCCGCTGGCCTCCGGCAAGGTGCGCTCGGCCATCGCCATGACCGAGCCTGCCCCGGGTACGGGCTCGGATCCGCGGATGCTGGCGACCGTGGCCGAGGAGACCGACACCGGCTGGGTCATCAACGGCCGCAAACACTTCACCACCGGCGCGCAGGGCGCCGCGTTCACCATCTGTGTCGCCGCGACCACGGACGGTCCGACGATGTTCCTGGTGGACCAGGACAATCCCGGCCTGCGGGTGGGGCGTCGGATGCCGACGCTGGATCACACCAGTGCCCCAGGCGGGCACTGCGAGGTCGAGTTCGTGGACTGCGAAGTCGACGAGTCCGCGATCCTCGGCACCGTCGGCGGCGGCCTCGACCTGGCGCAGGCGCGGCTGGCACCGTCGCGGCTGGTGTTCTGCATGAACTGGCTCGGACTGGCGGTGCGCGCCCAGCAGCTGGCCGCCGAGCACATCACCGGCAGGCAGTCGTTCGGGGTCCCGATCGCCGACCACGGTATGGCACAGGGCTTGATCGCCGACAACGAGATCGACATCGCCGCCGCGCGCAGCCTGGTCCGGGCCACCGCCGCCACGATCGACGAGCACGGCGCCACCTCCGGGCAGGCCAGGCACGAGGCATCGATCACCAAGACCTTCGTCTCCGAGGCGGTGTGGCGGGTGCTCGACCGCGCGGTGCAACTGCACGGCGGGCTCGGCGTCTGCGAGGACTACCTGGTGGCCCGATTCCTGGTGGAGGCCAGGGCTTTCCGCATCTACGAGGGTCCGTCGGAGGTGTTGCGCTGGTCGATCGCGCGGCGCGTCCTGCGCGGGCCGCGCTGAGAGGACGACGAGATGACCCGCAGCATCGCCGGATTCGGCGCCGCTTACCCCGCCCTCGACCCCGACGCCGTCGACTTCGGCTATCTGCGCGACGCCTCGCAGGCGCTTGTACCGTTCGGCGCGCACGTCGGCACTCTGATCACCGAGATCTCGGCCACGCGTTCGGTGGTCGAGATCCCCGCCGAACCGGTGATGTGCAACCACATGGGCACCGTCCACGCGGGCGCGCTGTTCACCGCCGCCGACATCGCGGGCGCCGCGGCGTTCGTCGGCGCGGCCGCGCACCGCCTGCACACCATCGACCGGCTGATCCTGCGCGGCGGCACCGCCGCCTACCGGAAGCCGGCGCGTGGCCGCATCCGTGCGGTCGCCGGCGTCGAAGCCGCGGAGCTGGCCATGATCCTGGCCGCCACCGCGAACGCCCGGTACGGCCTTTCCGGCCGCGCCGAACTGCTCGACGACAACGACGTGCTCACCGCCGAATTCACCTTCGACTACGTGTGCGATGTGCGCATCGCCGGAACGGACACCGCATGACCGCCACGACCCCTGACACCAGCACGGTCGAGACCGTCGACGGTGTGCGGTTCACCGTGCGCTGGCTGGCCGCCGCCGACCCCGGCACCCCGGTGGTGCTGATCCTGCCCGCGATGGCGATGAAGGCCCGCAACTACCAGTCGCTGGCCAAGGCGCTGCACGCCACCGGGCTGTCGGTGGCCACCGTCGATCTGCGCGCGCACGGCGAGGCGGAGCCCGCGCTGGGCGAGCACACCGACTTCGGGTACCGCGAGATGCTCGAAATCGACCTGCCCGCCATCGTTTCCGCGATCGAGGAGCGCTTCCCGCAGGCACCGCTGCACCTGTTCGGGCACAGCCTGGGTGGCCAGCTTGCCCTGCTGTTCGCTGCCGCCGAACCCGAGCGGGTCGCCGGGGTGACCGTGATCGGCACCGGCACCGTGTTCTGGTGGGCGTTCGGTCCGCGCCGCTGGTTCGAGGCGCTGAGCCAGATCCAGTGGATCGGTCTGGTCGCCCGCGTCAAGGGGCACTGGCCGGGTGGGGTGCTGATCCCGGCGCCGATGCCGGGCGGGGTGATGGTCGACTGGTCGATCCACTCGCTGACCAGCTACTACCGCCCGCGCGGCACCACCCGTCGCTACAACTCGCTGCTGGCGGAGATGACGCTGCCGGTGCTCGCGATCTCGCTGTCCGATGACGTGCTCGGCCCGAAGTCCAATGTCGACTTCCTGGTGTCGCGCATGCCCGCCGCACAGGTCACCCAGTGGCACATCGACGCGGACTCCGCCGTCGAGCACCGCGATCACTTCGCCTGGTTGAAGGATTCGCCCGCGATCGCGACCCAGGTGTCGCGCTGGATCACCACCGGCTCCGCGCCGGCCTGAGGAGAGACGTGGCACGACTGCAGATCCAGGCGGTGTCGAAGAAGTTCGACACCGACTACGCGGTGCGCGAGGTGAGCCTCGACATCGCCGACGGCGAATTCATGGTGCTGCTCGGCCCCAGCGGCTGCGGCAAATCGACCCTGCTGCGGATGATCGCCGGCCTGGAGGAACCGAGCGAGGGCCGGATCCTGGTGGGCGGCACCGACGTCACCGACGCCGCGCCGCAACGACGCGACCTGGCGATGGTGTTCCAGAGCTATGCGCTCTACCCGCACCTGTCGGTGGCCAAGAACATCGGCTTCCCGCTGCGGGCCCGGCGCAGGCCGCGCGCCGAGATCGCCGAGCGGGTGGCGGAGGTGTCGGCGACCTTGGAGTTGTCGGCGCTGCTGGACCGGCGCCCGGTGGCACTCTCGGGTGGACAACGGCAGCGAGTCGCGTTGGCGCGGGCCATGGTTCGCGATCCGGGCGCGTTCCTGATGGACGAGCCGCTGTCCAACCTCGACGCCAAACTGCGCAGTGCGACGCGCGCGGAACTGATCGCGCTGCACCAGCGGTTGGGGGCGACGTTCCTCTACGTCACCCACGACCAGGTCGAAGCGATGACGATGGCCTCGCGCATCGCGCTGCTCAACGAGGGCCGGGTCGAACAGTGCGGCACACCCGCCGAGCTCTACGACCAGCCCCGCTCGACCTTCGTCGCCGGATTCCTCGGCGCGCCACCGATGAATCTGTTCCCCGCCGTCGTCACCGCGGCCGACGGCAGGCTGCGGGTGACCGCCGACGGGGTCGACGCCGCCCTCGCCATCACCGACGAGCTCGACGCCGCTACTCCGGTGATCGCGGGCATCCGCCCCGAACGCCTGCGCATCGACCCCGCGGCCAACGATGTCCGCGGCACGGTGCGCATGGTCGAGAACCTGGGCAGCGAGGAACTGGTGCATCTCGACGCGGGCGCGACCAGCTTGTGCGTGCGTGCCGCGCGCCCGGCCGGGGTCGCCGCGGGTGAGGACATCACCCTGCGCGTGGATCCCGCCGATATCCACCTGTTCGACCCCGACACGGGCTTGCGGCTGGCCTGGCGTGCGCCGCAACCGGATTCGCCGAAGGCCGTGGACGCGGCGGCCGTGCCCGTCCCCTGATTTCCCGCACCACTCGATGAGGAGAACCACCATGAAACGCACCTTGCCCGTCCTGGGCGTGGTGTTCACCACCGCCGTCGCCCTGAGCGGCTGCGGTCTGGGCGGCACCGTGTCCTCGGACACCACTTCCACCGCGCAGATCCCGGAGCTGAAGCCCGACCAGCAGGTCTCGATCACCTTCGAGTCCTACAATTACGGTCTCGCCGGTGCCTGGACCGATACGTTCAACGCGCTGATCGCCGACTTCGGCAAGAAGTACCCCAATATCAAGGTGACGGCGCAGAAGCCGCAGGGCAACAGCCCGAACCCGGCCACCGACACCATCTCCAGCATCCAGAACCAGATGGTCGCGGGCACCCCGCCCGATGTCGCGCAGCTCGGTTTCTCCGATCTGGACTTCACCATCAACCAGCTGCAGGCCAAGCCGATCGACACGCTCGTCGGCACGCAGGAGGTGGCCCGCAATTTCGACGGTCGCCACGCCTACGCACCGCGCGCCCGCGTCCTCGACGACTGGAACGGCCACACCTTCGGCGTGCCGTTCGTGTTCTCCACCCCGGTGCTGTACTTCAACGCCTCGCTGTTCACCGAGGCCGGGCTCGATCCGGCCGAGCCCCCGGCCACCTGGGCCGAGGTCGCCACCACCGCACAGCAGATCGCCGACCGCACCGGTAAGGGCGGTGTGTACATCGACTGCCTGACCAAGACCGCCAAGGACTGGTGCTTCCAGTCGCTGGTGCGTTCCAACGGCGGCCGGGTCATCTCCGAGGACCGGCGCACCCTCACCTATGCCGACGCGCCCGTCGTCGAGGTGACGCAGATGGCGCAGAACCTGGTGAACTCGGGCAGCATGCCCAAGCTCAACCAGAAGCAGGGCTACGAGGCGTTCGCGCGCGGTGAGATCGGCATGATCCTCGAGACCAGCGCGATCCAGGGCACCTTCGTCACCGGTGCCAAGGACAAGTGGGATCTGCGTTCGGCGGCGATGCCCGCGTTCGGTGACAAGCCGACCGTGCCGACCAATTCCGGTGCGGGCCTGCACATCCTGTCCAACGATCCGGCCGAGCAGCGGGCCTCGTGGGAGCTGATCAAGTTCCTCACCAGCGAGGAGTCCTACATCAAGATCGCGCAGAACATCGGCTACCTGCCGCTGCGCACCGGCCTGCTCGACCAGCCCGACGGCCTGCAGGATTGGGCCGCGAAGAACCCGCTGCTGAAGCCGAACGTCGCCCAGCTCGCCACCATGGAGCCGTGGGTTTCCATGCCAGGCAACAACTATCTGCAGATGCGTGACGGCATGATGGACGCGGTCGAGGCGATCGTCTTCCAGGGCAAGGATCCGCAAGCGACCCTGACCGCGGCGCAGGCCGAGGGCGCCAAGCTCATCCCGGCGGCATGATGAGTGATCTGACCATCGTCCAGCTCACCGACACCCACCTGCGTCCGGCCGGTGAGCTCGTCCACGGTGTCGTCGACACCGACGCCAACCTCGCGCGGGTGCTCACCCAGCTGCGCGCGGCCGGGCAGCACGTGGATGCCCTGGTGCTCTCGGGTGACCTGTCCGACAACGGGTCACCCGAGGCGTACCGGCGGCTTCGGGCGGCCGTGGAGCCGGTCGCGGACGAGCTCGGCGCCGAGATCGTCTACGTGATGGGCAATCACGACGAGCGGGTGGCCTTCGGCGAGGAGCTGCTCGATCTCGCCCCCGGTTCGGTTGATGCGGCCCTGCCGCACGATTCGTGCGTCGAGATCGCGGGCCTGCGAGTCATCGTGCTCGACAGCACGACACCACTGCGGCACGAGGGCAGGCTCGAACTCGAGCAGCTGGCCTGGCTGACCGAGCGGCTGCGCGTGCCCGCGCCGCGCGGCACCCTGCTCGTGCTGCACCATCCGCCGATTCCCTCGCCGGTCGCCACCGCCGACTTCCTCAAGCTCGAGGACGCCGAACGGCTGGCCGACGTGCTCGCGGGCTCCGATGTGCGGATGATCCTGTGCGGGCACAATCATCTGACCGCCGCGGCGGCGGTGGCGGGGATCCCGGTGTGGATCGGTCCGGCGCTGTCGTATCGGATCGATCCGATGGCTCCAGTGGGCAGGCACCGTGGGCTGGCCGGATTCGGCTACAGCCGCATCGACCTCATCGGCGAGACGATGCTCGCGACGGCTGTCGAGGCGACTCCGGCGGTCTCGGTCTACGACCGGCCCGAGGCCGAGGTGCTCGAGCAACTCGCGGCGATCGCCGCGCGGACGCGGTGATGTTCGTCATCGACGATCGGCAGGACCCGGCCCAGGCGGTGCCGAGCACCGCCGCAGCGGGTCCGCGCCGGTTCACCCGCCGCGCCCTGACCCGTCTCGTCGCGCCCTACCTCTATCTTGCGCCCGCGCTCGTCCTGTTGGTCGTGTGGACCTATCAGCCGCTGGCCCAGGCGGTCGAGCTGTCCACGTATTCGTGGAACCTGCTGCCTACGGCCCCGATGAAACCGGTCGGCACCGCCAATTACGAACGGCTGCTGGACCTTCCGGCATTCTGGGGATCCCTCGGCCGCACCGCGACCCTGATCCTCGGGTTGCTGCCGTTCACGGTGCTGCTGCCGGTGCTCATCGCCCTGGCGAGCCGGCGCGTGCACGGCCGGGCCCGGACCGTCTATCAGGCGCTGGTGTTCGCGCCGTTCCTCGTCGCGCCGGTCGCCGCCGCGGCGGTGTGGCGGTGGCTGCTGCATCCGGGCACCGGATTCGTCGACCAACTGCTCGGCACCGGCCACAACTGGGTCTACGACGCCTCGACCGCACAGGCGGTGATCATCGCGATCACCGGTTGGCAGCTGCTCGGTTTCGCGACGCTGGTGGTCTGGGCCGGACTGGCCGGGATCAGCGGCGACTACAGCGAAGCCGCGCGGGTCGACGGGGCGACACCGGGGCAGATCCGGCGCTGGATCACGCTGCCCCTCCTCTCCCCCACCCTGTTTTTCCTGGTACTCACCACCGTGCTGCTCAGTCCCACCCTGTCCTTCCCCCTGATCGACTCGATGACCCAGGGCGGTCCGTCGCAGGCCACGACCAACATCTACTACCTGCTCTGGGACTACGCGTTCCACAGCTTCGACGCCGGGCTCAGCGCCGCGGCGGGTGTGCTGTTGTTCGTCGGCTTCGGCGCGCTGGCCGCGGTGCTGGTCTGGATATCGGAAAAGGTTGCCGTCCATGATGATTGACCGTCTGCGCGCGGCGGGCAGCCACCTGCTGCTCGCCGGCACGGCGCTGCTGTGTGTATTCCCCATCTACTGGCTGTTCGCCACAGCACTGCGCCGGCCCGAGGACGTCACCTCGCTCGCGCCGTTGCCGTGGCCGCTGTCGATCGACAACTACCTCGACGCGGCGCAGAAGGTGGATGTCGCGGGCCTGATCGCCAACACGTTCTTCGTGGCGATCCTGTCCGCGGCCGGGCAGCTGCTCATCGCGCTGCTCGCCTCGTACGCGTTCGCCATGTACACCTTTCCGCTCCAGCGGCTGATGTACCTGGCGTTCGTCGGCGTCTGGCTGGTGCCGTTCCAGGTGACCATGCTGCCCAACTACATCCTGCTCAACGAGCTGGGCCTGATCAACACGCTCATCGGCTGCGTGCTGCCGACCCTGTGCTCGGCGCTGGGCGTGCTGCTGTTGCGCCAGCACATGTCGGCATTCCCGAAGGAGCTCATCGCGGCCGCGAAAATGGACGGCCGCTCCTCCTGGGCCATCCTGTGGACCGTGGTCGTCCCCAACCTGCGCCCCGCGCTGGCCGCCCTCGGCATCCTGCTGTTCATCAACGCCTGGAACGAATACTTCTGGCCCGCCGTGGTGCTGCGACAGTCCAACGACGTCCTCCAGCTGGGCCTGCGCAGCTTCATGGGCACCGAAGGCGACCAGTGGGGCCCCATGATGGCCCTGGCCAGTCTCGCCTGCCTACCGGTCCTGTTGCTCTACCTGGTGTTACAGCGCCACATCGTGAACGCCTTCGTCCGCTCGGGTCTCAAGTGAGCACCCGGATGTTCCTCGCCGTCTACGACGTCACTGCGGCCGGGGTGTTCAGGTCGCCGATGAGGGCGGTGTCATGGGTGGCGGCCCGGAAGCGCGGGTGATCGAGGATGTCGTGCAGGAAATCGGTGGTGGTAGCCACGCCCGGTCCGGCGATGGTGGTTTCGGCGAGGGCGCGACGCATCCGGGCAATCGCTGTCGGCCGATCCGGCCCCCACACGATGACCTTGGCCAGCAGCGAATCGTAGTGTGGCGGAACCGCATAGCCTGGGGCGATATGGGTGTCCACACGAACGAATGGACCGGCAGGGAGCTCACACCGGGTGAGGGAGCCCGGGGCGGGGGCGAACCCGCGTTCGGGGTCTTCCGCATTGAGGCGGCATTCGATGGCGACACCCTCGGGCCTGCGATCGGCGCCGAGGGTCAGTGGTTCGCCCGCGGCGATGCGCAGTTGTTCGGCGACCAGGTCGACCCCGGTGACCATCTCAGTTACCGGATGCTCGACCTGCAGGCGGCAGTTGACCTCCATGAAGTAGAACCGGCCGTCCGGGGCCAGCAGGAACTCCACGGTGCCCGCCCCGACGTAACCCGCTGCCGCACAGCCGCGGACGGCCGCGGCGCCGATGCGGTCGGCGAGGTCCGGCGCCAGTCCGGGGGCAGGCGATTCCTCGACCAGCTTCTGATGCCTGCGCTGCAGCGAACAGTCACGCAGACCCAGGTGCCGGACGGTGCCATGGGTGTCGGCGAGGATCTGCACTTCCACGTGCCTGGCCGATTCCAGGTAGCGCTCGACATAGAGCCTGCCGTCACCGAAAACGGCGGCGGCCGCGGCCCTGGTGTGCTGCCAGGCCGTGGCGAACTCGTCGCCGTCGCGCACCACCCGCATCCCGCGGCCACCACCGCCGGCGACGGCTTTGATGATCACCGGGTAGCCGATCTCGTCGGCCAGGGCCCGTGCCGCGTCGGGGTCGTCGACGGCGTCGCGGCTGCCCGGCAGCAGGGGCAGGCCCGCGTCGGCCATCAGCGCACGGGCGGTCGACTTGTCACCGAGCCGGGCCATGACCGCCGACGGTGCGCCGACGAACACGAAGCCCTCCGCCTGGCACACCTCGGCGAAATCCGGATCCTCCGAGAGGAATCCGTAGCCGGGGTGGATCGCGTCGGCGCCGGTGGCGCGGGCCGCCTCGATGATCGCGGGGATCGACAGGTAGCTGCGTTTGGCCGGGGCCGGACCGATCTGGACGTGTTCGTCGGCCAGGTGCACCGCCGCGGAGTCACGGTCCGCGGCGGAGTGCACCGCCACGGTGGCGATGCCCAGTTCGCGGCACGTACGGATGACCCGTACCGCGATCTCCCCGCGGTTGGCGATCAGGACCTTGCCGAAGGGGCGCGTCATCGCAGCGCCTCGAACACGATCAGGGCCTGGCCGTGTTCCACGGCGTCACCGTTGTCGACGAGGATCTCCGCCACCACGCCCTCTCGCGCCGCGGTGACCGGGATCATCAGCTTCATCGCCTCGATGATGCCCACCTGTTGGCCGGCGCGCACGGGGTCGCCCACCGCCACGAACGGTGCGGCACCGGGTTCCGGCGCTCGATAGAACACGCCGACGGTCTCGGCGGTGAGCGGGAAGGTCGATGCGGCGCCGTTGTCGGCGGGCCTGTCCGCCCTGGCTGCGCCCCCGTCGGTGGGTTCGGTCGGGACGAGAACCAGATGTCCCGCCGGCTCACCCTCGCCGACGGCCGCCGCGGGGCGCTCGCCCCAGGTGATGCACAGCGACACCGGGCCGTTGGCGACCGTCACCGAGGTCGGGGCGGACCCGGTGGCGCCCACCGTCATGGCGTGGCGGCTGAGCACCGCGAGGCTGTGGTCCGCTTCGGTCGGGCTCACGGCCCGCACGGGAGGGTCGTTGGTCACGGACTCGGTCATCGGTTCTGCTCCTGAATCTTGGTGTGCGGGTTGGTCGGTACTACACAAGCTCTGTCGCGAAGCGGTCAACGGATGGCGGATCAGGAAGCCGACCACGAGGTCTCCGGGAGGTCGCGGGCCAGGCCGTAGCCGCGGAAACGGTTGTGCCGCTGGGCGATCAAATCGGCACTCGGGCACGCCGCCAGCTCATTGACGGCTCGGCGCACCGCCCGCCGCAGCAGCGCCGCCGCGCCGACGGGATCGCGGTCGGCGCCACCGGCCGGTTCGGGGACGACGGCGTCGGCGATGCCGAGCTCGAGCAGCGCGGCCGCGTCCACCCGCAGGGCGGCGGCAGCACGGGGCGCGGCGGCCGGGTCCTTCCACAGGATGGCCGCACAGCCCTCGGGGCTGATCACCGAGTAGATCGCGTTCTCGCACACCAGGACCCGATCGGCCAGTGCCAGCGCGAGCGCGCCGCCGCTGCCGCCTTCCCCGGTGATCACGGTGACCACCGGCACGGGCAGTCCGGCCAGCAGCTTCAGCGATTCGGCGATGGCCACCGCCTGGCCCTGTTCCTCGGCCTCGATGCCGGGATAGGCGCCCGCCGTGTCCACCAGCGTGACGACGGGCCTGCCGAGCTTGGCGGCCAGGCGCAGCACCCGGACCGCCTTGCGATAACCCGCGGGGGTGGGCATCCCGTAGTTGCGTTCGGTGAGTTCGGGTCCGGTGTGGCCCTTCTGGGTGCCGAGCACCACGACCGGCAGGCCGTCGAGGCGGGCCAGGCCCGCGATCATGGCGGGGCAGTCGGCCGACATGCGGTCGCCGTGCAGTTCGACGAAATCGTCGAAAGCACCGGCGAGATAGTCCAGGGTGGTGGGCCTGCCGAGCCTGCGGGCCGCGCGCACGCGATCCCAGGATTCGCCGACGGTGAGGGCGGCGGGGTCGGTGATCACGGCGTCGGCCTCGCCGGGCTCGGTGCGGTGCGGTGGTGGGGTGGTCATCGCGACCAGGCGGGCGAGCCGGGTACGCAGCGCCCAGCGATGGCAGATCATGTCGACGATGCCGTGCTCGAGCAGGAATTCCGCGGTCTGGAAGCCCTCGGGCAGGGTCTGGCCGATGGTCTGCTGGATCACCCGCGGGCCCGCGAAGCCCAGTCGCGCACCGGGTTCGGCGACGATGATGTCGGTGGCGGTGGCGAACGACGCCGCGACGCCGCCGTAGGTGGGGTCGGTGATGATCGAGACGGTCAGCACGCCCGCGTCGTCGAGGCGGCGCAGCGCCCGGCTGGTCTTGGCCATCTGCATGAGCGCGACGATGCCCTCCTGCATCCGCGCCCCGCCGGATGCGGTCACGAGCACCAGCGGCGCCCGGTCCGCCAGCGCCGCTTCCGCCGCCGCGGTCACCGCCTCGCCGACGGCACTGCCGAGACTCCCGCCGAGGAAGCGGAAGTCCATGACCGCCAGCACGATCGGTGTGCCGTCGACGGTGCCGCGCACGCAGCGGATCGCGTCGGGCAGCTCGGTGCTCTCGCGCGCCTGGCTGATCCGTTCGGGGTAGGCGCGGGTGTCGGTGAAGCCGAGCGGGTCGGTGACGGTGGCCGCGGTGGCGATCGGCTCGGCCGAGTCCGCGTCGAGAAGCTGGTCGACGCGCTGGTCGGCGGTGAGCATGCCGTGGCCGTCGCATTCGGGGCACACCCGGCTCGCCCGCTCGTAGCGTTTGCGGTAGATCATCGTGTCGCAGGCCGGGCACAGCATCCAGGCCGTTCCGGTGGTCGCGGTGGTGTCGACGACGGTCATCGGTCCTCCAGCGGACGTGGGACGTAACGGGCGCAGGCGGCGGGCAGCCGCACACCCGCGGTGCGCAGCTGGGCGACGCGGGTGAGATAGGCGGCGCCGAACAGGAGCTGGTCGGCGATCTCGGCGACGGCGCGGTTCTCCGGGGCGGCGAGATGGGTCCCGGCCGTCCAGGTGTTGAAGGCGCCCATCGCGGGGCCGCACCAGATCTGGTAGTCGGTGACCCGGTCGGCGTCGCCGCGGATGCTCCAGCCCGAGGACAGGCCGAGGTACCAGCGGAACACCAACGCCATCCTGGCTTTCGGGTCCCGCTCCGCGCCGGTCAGCTGGGCCGGGTCGCGCTCGGTGAAGTACCGGACGCACTCCTGCCACACCTCGTCGAGCGGCCTGCGGAACAGGGTGGCTTCCAGCTCGGCGCGCAGCGCGGTCGGCAGCGCGTCGAGCCCCGGGTAGGCGCGGTAGGTGTCGTAGAGCTTCTGCGCGCGGGCCGCGAACATCGTGCCCCGGCGCAGCACCTGCACCTGCACTCCGAGTTCGAACATGTCCGAGGAGGGCGACATGGCACAGTCGGCGAACTCGGCGCGCGCCAGCAGAGTCTTGGTGGCACCGCACTGCGCCGCCTCGACGGCCGACTGGTTGACCGACCCGGTCACCACGTAGGCCGCGCCGAGTCCGAAGGCGGCCGCGACGGCGTCGGGTGTGCCGAGCCCACCGGCGGCGCCGATCCGGACGCGGTCGGCGCCGGGCACCGTGGCGGCCAGGCGATCCCGGGCCGCGATCAGTTCCGGCAGCAGCACCGTCAGCGGCCTGCGGTCGGTGTGGCCGCCGGAGTCGGCTTCGGCGGTGATGTCGTCGGCCATCGGCACCTGTTCGGCGAGGCGGGCCTGCGCGGCGGTGATCCGGCCCGCCGCCACGAGCTCGCGCAGCAGCCGGGCCGGTGCCGGACGCAGGAACAGTTCGGCCACCTCGACCCGGGAGACCTTGGCGATCACCCGGTGCCCGATCTCGATGCCGCCCCGCTGGTCGACACCGAGGCCGAGGGCTCGATAGCGCACGACCTCGGCGGTCAGGTCCATGAACGCGGACGCCTCCACGCAGCGGACACCGTGCCGCAGGCACGAGTCGACGATCGCACGTTCCAAGGCGGGTTCGCTCGGACTGTGGATGAGGTTGCAGGCGAACGGCTTTGCGCTCAGGTCGGCGGCGAGCTCGCCCAGTGCCGCGTCGACCGTGGCCGGCGCGACGCCCGCGGCGCCGTAGGCGGCCAGGTAGCCGTGCCGCGCCATGGCTTTCACCAGAGCGGGTGAGGCGATGCCGTTGGCCATCGCGCCCGCGGCGTAGGCCGCGCGGACACCGTGGGCTGTGCGGAACGCACTGTCGCCGAGCCGTTCCGGCGGGAGCGGCCCGACCGCGGCGAGCACCTCGGCACGCGCGGCGACGGTCTGGTCCGCGGTGGCACCGACCTGTCCGTCGGCGCGGACGATCCAGACCGGCGAGTCCAGATCGAGCAGCAGGGCCGTGATGGCCTCGGTGGTGGTGGCGACCGCCACGGTGCGCATCGTGGTCATCACGCTCTCCGATCGACGAGTTCGACGGCCAGGTCGGTCACTTCGTAGATGCGCAGGCCCGGCTTCCACAGCGAGCCGTCCACCACCGCTGTCACCCCGTGTGGTCCGCGATGCAGCGCCTTGACGTGGGCTTCGAGTTCCACGGTGCCGTCGGTGGGCAGGAACTGACCGCGGTAGCGCCAGCTGAAGGGAATATCGGCCGGGATGCGGAACACCGGGTCGGCCATGCTCGCTGCGTGACCGGCGTCCAGCAGCCATTCCTGGACGGCGTGGATCACCGATTCGACGCCGAGTGAGCCGGGGATGACCGGGTCGAGGTGGAAGTGGCGGTCGAAGAACCAGTCGGCCGGGTCGATGGGCCGCATCGAATGCAGGTATCCCGCACCGTGTTTGCCGCCGCCGTCGACCACGTCGACCTGGTCGATGAGGGCCAGTGTGCGGCGCGCGCACAGGGGTGCGTGCGGGTCGGCGCGGCGGGCGGCCACGTCGATCGTCCGGACTTCGGCCGCCGGGTTCTCGGCCAGCCAGGACGGTGCGGGGCGCCCGGCGTCGAGCCCGGTCTGGTTGGCGAGGGCCTCGTCGCCGAAGTAGCCGAACATGGTCTCGCCGGTGTAGAAGGGCGCGCCGTCGACGCTGAGCGTGTAGTCGAAGGTCTGCAGGGAGGAGCCGGGCAGGATCGTCGTCGACAGCAGCCGCGAGGACTGTTCTATGGTGCGGTCGCGCAGGTCGACCTGGCGCAGGACCGTCGCCGTGCCGCCGAGATTGCGCAGGCTGAGAGTTGTACCTGGCTGGGTCAGCGTAGGTCCCGCGTAGTAGCCCATGAGCAGGGCCGCCTGCAGCGAGGTCTCCATGTACACGAAATGCGGCATGGATTCGTTGGCGGTGTCGGCGTAATACCAGGAGTCGGCGGGCGAGTCGTATTCGGTGGTGTACGCGGCGTGGTCGAGAGTGCCGCGCGCACCGTCGAATTCGCGTACCCGGTCGACCAGGAGCAGGCCGCCGGTGGGCAGTCGGGTCGCGCGGACGCCGGTGTACTCCGCGAACTCGGGGCCCATGGCGATCGCCTGGTCGCCGCGAGCGAGGTGGGTCATGTGGAATTCGTTGAGCAGCAGGCTCGGTACGGCCTGGCCGGGTCCGACGCCCGCGCCCGGCGCCTCGGTGACGGTGACCTCGACGGACAGATCGGGCTCCCCTGCGGAGAAGCTCGCCGTGCCCGTGACGTGCGGGCGGGGTACGAGATCCAAGGCGCTCACGACGAGCTCCAAGGTGTGGTGGGCCGCGACGCGTCCGGCGACAACAGAACCGGTCGAATAGCCCTGGCCCACGGGAGGTGCAGGGGAGCTCGGCGGTCGAAGTGGCACGGTCGCCGCGGTCGATGCGCTCCCCGACAGGCACAGGTGCATGCCGGTGAACAGCGCGAACACCTCGGCGGCCTGGCGGGCGGCGGCGTCGGGCGCGCCGTCGTACCGGGCGACGACCCGGCCGTCACCGGTACCGCCGTACAGCTCGATCGCCTCGATCGCGTCGAGTACCAACGGTTCTCCAGCGGCCAGGCGCGCCGCGACCTCGACTCCGTCGCGCCGGTAGCCCGGCCCGAACACCTCCGCGATCGCGCCCGCGGTGAGCGCCTCGAGGGCCGCGCGGTCCAACTCGGTGCGCGTGGTGCGAGCCAGTGGCTTGAACGCGCCCTCCCTGGCGGCGACGGACGCACGGGATGCTCGATCGCCGACCGGTGCTGTGACGCCGACCGGTGCCGTGCCACGGTGCCCGGGCACTGCCGCGCCGGGACCTGCCACGGCCCGTTGTGCGCCCGCGCGCGGGGCCGCGATCCCGGTGTCGGGTAGTTCGGCGCTGGTTTCGCCTGCGGACACCTCGCGGTTCGCGGGTGATTCGACAGCGGCACCGAATGCCCGAGCCTGATGCCCGCCGAGAACGGCGGTGGAGATTCTTGCGTCGTCGGCTGCGCCACCGGGTACACCGTGGAGCGCGAACGATGTCCCCTCACCGGCGGGAACCACAGCGGAATCCGCCGCACGCTGTTGACCCCGAACGGCGATGGAGTCCGTCGCACGGACGCCAACGCTGTTGCTGGGCAGGGGTGTTCCCACAGCCCGCGTCCACAGCGCACGCTGTAGGGCGACTTGCGCGGCGAGGGCGGCGCGGTGGGCGGTGACGACGCCGGTGCGGAGCTCGGCGATGGCGGCTCGAGGTGCGGCGGCGCTCGCCTCACTCGTCTCGGCGATCGCGGGCGCTCCCACATGTGTGGCACGGTCCCCTGCGGACTGGGCGTCATCCGGCGTCTGCCGAGTGAATTCCACTGCGCGCCCACCGGGCACAATCGCGTGCCCGGCGGGCTCCACTGCCGAGGCGGGGTCAGTCGTCCGGCTCGCGGATTCGGGGGCGGGCCGGTGGGGTGCGGAGTAGGGCGCCGGCCGGGCAGGTGCGGAGTCGGGCACCCACCGCGCGGGTACGGAGTCAGGCACCGACCGCGCGGGTACGGAGTCAGGCACCTCAGGCACCGACCGCGCGGGTGCGGAGTCGGGCGCTGGTCGGGCGGGTGGTGCGGTGTGCTGCGGCGCCGTCAGGGCGGGTTGGGCGG
>NZ_JACBIU010000031.1:0-52919 GCF_013839555.1 Nocardia sp. GTS18
TGTTACGGCGGTTATAGCGGTGGGGAAACGCCCGGTCCCATTCCGAACCCGGAAGCTAAGGCCACCTGCGCCGATGGTACTGCACTCGACAGGGTGTGGGAGAGTAGGACACCGCCGGACAATCATTCACGAAAAGGCCCTCCAGCCATGCTGGAGGGCCTTTTTGCGTTCTCCTGAGAATGCATGTCATGAGTCTCGGTAACGTCTCGCGGCGAGGACACGATTCACCGGGTGACCGATTTCGAGCCGTTCGAACAAGGGAATGTTCATGGGTTCTACTGACGCTCTTTCTTGGCTGCGCGAGGGCTACTTGGCCGGCGATCCGCTCCGCTCCGCGTTGTTCTCGGCGATCGCCCTGCCGATCCTGATCCTCGGCTCGCTCTCCGGCCAGCCGTTCTGACCTAGGTACCGCAGGTCCTTCGGCCAAGAACCGGGGGGCCTGTTTCGTCCCACGGAGCGGATTCAGAAGCGAATCGGCAACATTTCAAAAACCTCTGTGCCTGGCGCCCCGGTGCGCGACCATTATGCGACGTCGCTCTGGAGGTTGTCGCATGGACCGGCTCGCTCATCAAGTTCTTCGTCGCGGCGCTGCCGCACTGGTGCTTCCCGCCGCCCTCATCGGGGCGGTTCTCACCGCCGCACCGGTAGCCGCCGAACCCGAACCCGACCCGCTCGCTGGCATCACCGACCGGGTCACCGCCGATATGCTCGGCGCCGCGAATTCCCTTGCGGGAGTGGCGGGAATCGATCTGCCCGAAACCTACGGCCCCGAGACGGCGATCGTCGTACTCGGCTACGGCCTGCAACCCGACGGCACCATGCGTGCCGAACTGAGCAACCGGCTGCACGCCGCGCTGGTCCAGGCCTATATGTCACCCGCCTCGCCGGTGATCGTCACCGGTGGCAATCCGCGCAACGGTGTCACCGAGGCGCAGGTGATGGCCGACTGGCTGCATGTACGCGGCGTGGCAAAGCACCGGCTGCACGCCGAAACCGAAGCCGGTTCCACCGTGCAGAACGCGAAATTCTCGGCGCAGCTCATGGCTGCACTCGGCGTGCACAAGGCGGTGCTCATCACCTCGGCCGACCACATGCGCCGGGCGCTGGAGAACTTTCTGGCAGCCGGGGTGCCGGTCGTCGCGACGATGACGCCGGACGTGGCGCCGCTGTGGGCGCAACCGTACGGTGCCGGCAAGTGAACCGAACCGCGCCGATGTCGGTGCCGGAGTTTACGATCATCGAATGCCGCCGGCGCGCGGCGCGGAAAGACAGGGGTTGATCGGCGATGGACAGGCCTGCCTGGGCACCGGACGGTGTCGATATGCAGCAACCGAGCCCGGCTCGGATGTACGACGCACTACTCGGTGGCTCGCACAATTTCGCGGTCGACCGGATGGCTGCCGAAATGGGAACCAAGCTCGTGCCGGATCTGCCGCGCCTGGCGCTGAGCAACCGTGCGTTCCTGCGGCGGGCCGTCCGGTTCATGCTCGATGCGGGCATCCGTCAGTTCCTCGATATCGGTTCCGGCATCCCCACCGCGGGCAATGTGCACGAGATCGTGCACGAACTCGACCCGCAGGCGCGCGTGCTCTACGTCGACATCGACCCGGTGGCCGTCATGCATTCGCGCACGATCCTGCACGGGAACGAGCGGGCGGGCGCGATCGAGGCCGACCTGCGCAAGACCGACGACCTGCTGGCCGCCGTCCGGGAGACCGGGCTGATCGACTTCGCGGAGCCGGTCGGGCTGCTGCTGATCGCGGTGCTGCATCTGGTGTCCGACGACGACGATCCGGCGGGGAAGGTGAGCGCGCTGCGGGAGGTGGTCGCACCGGGCAGTCTCGTCGCCATCTCCCATCTGACCTCGGAATTGCGGCCGGAGGACGCGGGTAAACTGAGCGCCAACGCGGCGAACGAGAACCGGGTCGGTATCCATTTCCGGCCCAAGGACGCGATCGTCGCCATGTTCGATGGTTGGGATCTGGAGTCGCCGGGCGTGGTGGAACTGCCGGCGTGGCGACCTGAGTCGGAGCGAGATCAGCACGAGAAGCCCGGGCGTTCGCTCGGTCTCGGTGGGGTCGCGCGCAAGGGCTGAGCCCGTCGTCACGGCGGTGCGAGAGACGACGACAGGGGCGGATGAACGGTGGGGTCATGGGAGCTGGCGCAGCGGTGGGCTGACGCGCTCGACGGTGTTGTCGCTCCCACCCTCACCCGCTCCCAGATCGAGGACATGCTCGCCGCCCTGTGCACGGGTCTCATCGATGCCGCGCGCGGTGGTGAGGACCCCGATGTCGCCCGGCAGGCGGCGCGCATGCTTGTCGCGGTGAACTACCGCGACCCGGCCGCGGTGAGCCGCACGGTTCCGGTGCTGTGCACCGACCTCGTCGAGCACGCCGCCGCCGGCTCCGACGACCCGGCGCTCCCCGAAATCCGTAGCCGCGCAGTCGCTTTGGCGGGTGACTTCGCGGCCGGTTTCACCGCCGCGCTGCGGGCGGCGGCACTGGCCGAACAGGAACAGACGCTGGCCGCGGTGCTCTCGGCCGCGCAGGAGGCAGAGGACCGGCGGGCCCTGTCGGAGGCCCGTTTCGAGGCCGTATTCGACGGTGCGCTGGTCGGCATCGGCACCGTCGACATGACCGGCAGCGTGGTGAACTGCAACCTGACCCTGGCCCAAATGCTGGGGCAGACCCCCGAGTCCATGGTCGGGCGCACCGTCGCCGACATCCTCGGCCCGGCGAACCTCAACGATGCCTTCGTCGAACTGCAGCGAATGGTCGCGGGGGAGTCGGAGAGCTTCCGGACCGAGACCGAACACGTTCGCGACGACGGGCGGGTCACCTCGATCGACCTGTCGATGTCGGCGGTTCGTGACGCCGAGGGTGCGATCCGGTTCCTGGTCGGTGTCGCGGTCGACGTCACCGAGCGCAAGCAGCTGGCCGACCGGCTGTGGCACGACGCCAACCACGACGCGCTGACCGGCCTGCCGAACCGGTCGCACCTGTTCAGCCGGCTCGCGGGTGCCGAACCGCCGGTCGGCGTGTGCTATCTGGATCTCGACGGCTTCAAGGAGATCAACGACCTGTGGGGCCACACCATCGGTGACCGGGTGCTGCGGGTGGTCGGCGACCGCCTTCGCGACACCCTCGGCCCCCGCTCGGCGCTGCCCGCGCGGATCGGTGGCGACGAATTCCTCGTGCTCGTCGAAAAGTGTTCGGGTGAACAGGCATTGACCGAACTGGCCGACGAGCTGATGGCGGCATTGTCGGCGCCGCTCGAGGTGGACGGGCACATGCTCGCCGTGGGCGTGAGCATCGGCACCGCGTTCTTCGAACAGCCACCGGCCGCCGCCGACGAACTGCTCCAGGCCGCCGACGCCGCGATGTACCGGAACAAACACCATGCGCGAGCGGCGATCCGGCCACAGGTGCACCGGTCGCCGCCCGCGCTCGATCAGACCAGCTGACGTTGCTTCGCGCGCGCGAGTGAACGATCGCGCTGTTCCTCGAAGCGAACCACGTCGTGGCGCAACCGGTCGAGGAAGGCGGCCAGATCGTCGCGCGCCTTCTCGCCTCGCGGACCGAAATCGGTGCGATCGAAGATGTCCCATTTGCGCAGCACCGGCAGCAGGACTTCCTCGAGGTGCTGGCGCAGATCGTAGATGCCGTGCTTGGCCATCAGCACACCGTTGCGGCGCCACCCGGGCATGCCGGCGCCCGGCATCTGGAAACCGGCCACGATGGTCGCGATCGCCTCCATGGTCTGGTCGGGTGCCAGATCGAGGGCGGCCGCGCACAGGTTGCGGTAGAAGATCATGTGCAGGTTCTCGTCGGCGGCGATGCGGGCGAGCATGCGGTCGGCGATCGGATCGTCGCAGGCACGGCCGGTGTTGCGGTGGCTCACCCGGGTGGCCAGTTCCTGGAAGGTCACATAGGCCACCGAGTACAGGAAGCCGGCGCCGGAAGTGTCGCGCACATCGAAGGCGCCGGCCTTCTCGTCGACCACCGACATGGCCGAGTAGCCGTTGGTCATGTGGATCATCCGCGCGTTCTCGAGCGCGACCGGGTCGACACCGCGCGTTACGACCAAATAGTCACGCATCACGATGCCGTGCCGGTTCTCCTCGGCGGTCCAGCGACCGACCCAGGTGCCCCAGGCGCCGTCCTGGGAGAAGTTCTCGGCGATCTCCCGGTGATAGGACGGCAGATTGTCCTCGGTGAGCAGGTTGGTGATCATCGCCGCCTTGGCGACCTCGTTCAGGGCGGATTGCTCGGGCGCCCAATCGATTCCGCCCATCGATGCGAAATTGCGGCCTTGCTCCCACGGCACGTAGTCGTGCGGGTGCCAGTCCTTGGCCATCGATAGATGACGATCGACATTGCGCGCCGCAACATCTTCCAATTCGATCAGCAGTTCCAGCTGGGTGAGGTTCCTGGCCACGCTCGTGCCCTTTCGCTGCAGGGAAAAGCAAGAGTCGGTAATGTTGCCGGTCGTCGCCGAGAATAGACCCGGCACAAGGCACCTGGCGAAACGCGGTGCCATTCTCTACGCTTCACCAGTTCAGCTCCATCAGCGGTTCCCGTTCAGTCGTGGCATAGCTAGAGAGAGTGAGCGAAGAATTATGACGGACATCGTGGTCACGAGCCTTGCGGCGACCACGTCGATCGCGGGCGACGTCGACTCGACCTGGAAAGGTCTGCTCAACGGCGAGAGCGGGATCGACGTCCTGGAGGACTCCTTCATCGACGACTTCGACCTTCCGGTGCGGATCGGTGGTCACCTGAAGGTGTCGCCGGCGGCCTCGCTCACCCGCGAGGAGGCGCGCCGGTTGTCCTACGTCGAGCAGATGGCCGTGGCGCTCGGCCGTGAGGTCTGGCGCAACGCGGGTAGCCCCGAGGTCGACCTGGATCGGCTCGGCGTCTCCATCGGTACCGGGCTCGGCGGCGCCGAATCCCTGCTGTACGCGCGGGACAAGCTGTCCAACGGCGGCTACCGGAAGGTGTCGCCGCAGACCGTCGCGGCCATGATGCCCAACGGCGCCGCCGCGTGTGTCGGCGTCGAATTGGGCGCGCGCGCAGGCGTTTCCACGCCCGTTTCGGCGTGTTCGTCGGGTTCGGAGGCCATCGCCAACGCGTGGCGGATGATCGTGATGGGCGATGCCGACATGGTGGTGACCGGCGGGGTGGAAGGCTGCATCCAGGCGGTGCCGATCGCGGCCTTCACCCAGATGCGTGCCATGAGCACCCGCAATCACGACCCCAAGGGCGCCTCGCGCCCGTTCGACGTCGACCGCGACGGATTCGTCTTCGGTGAGGCCGGGGCGATGATGGTGATCGAGACCGAGGCCCATGCCAAGGCGCGCGGGGCGACGATCCACGCGCGCCTGCTCGGTGCGGGAGTCACCTCCGACGGCTTCCACCTGGTCGCGCCCGACCCCGACGGCACCGGTGCGGCTCGGGCGATGACGCGGGCCATGCAGACCGGCGGCATCAGCCGCACCGACGTCACCCACATCAACGCCCACGCCACCGCCACCCCCATCGGCGACACCGCCGAGGCCAACGCGATCGGCAAGGCCATCGGGTCGCATGCCTCGGTGTACGCGCCGAAGTCGGCACTCGGGCATTCGATCGGCGCGGTGGGTGCGCTGGAATCGGTGATCACCGTGCTCAGCGTGCGCGACAGCATCGTCCCGCCCACGCTGAACCTGGAGAACCAGGACCCCGCGATCGACCTCGACGTGGTCTCGGGTCAGGCGCGGCCGGGCCGCATCGACTACGCGGTGAACAACTCGTTCGGCTTCGGCGGGCACAACGTGGCCCTGGCCTTCGGGCGGTTCTGATGATCGGCGAGACACTCGACGACTACCTCGACGAGCAGGGCGCCATCCGCATTCCCGGTAACCAGACGCTCATCGATTTCGTCGACAAGCACAGCGAGGCCAACGGCGACGAGCTGGCCTACCGGTTCATCGATTACTCGCGCGAACGCGACGGCGAATACCAGGAGCTCACCTGGCGTGAGTTCGGGGTGCGGTTGCGGGCGGTGGCGGCGCGTTTGCAGCAGGTCACCGAGCCGGGCGACCGTGTCGCGGTCCTGGCGCCGCAGGGGCTCGACTACGTGGTGGCGCTGTTCGCGGCGGTGTACGCGGGCAATGTCGCGGTGCCGCTGTTCGATCCAGAGGAGCAGGGGCACAGCGATCGGTTGCACGCGGTGCTCGGTGACTGCGAGCCGGCCGCGGTGCTCACCGTCACGGGTTCGGCGGCGGGGGTACGCAACTTCTTCCGCGAACAGCCGAACACGCGCAGGCCGAGAATCATCGCGGTGGAGGCGATCCCGGACGCGGTGGGATCGCGCTGGCGCAGGCCCGACATCTCGATCGACAGCGTGGCCTACCTGCAGTACACCTCCGGCTCCACCCGGGTGCCCGCCGGTGTGGAGATCACCCACCGCTCGGTCGGCACCAACCTGCTCCAGATGATCGACGCCATCGGCATCACCGAGAACGCGCGTGGTGTCACCTGGTTGCCGCTGTTCCACGACATGGGGCTGCTCACCGTGATCCTGCCGACCATCGGCGGCAAGTTCATCACCATCATGTCGCCGAGCGCGTTCGTCCGCAGGCCCTCGCGCTGGATCAAGGAACTCGCAGCCCAGGCCGACGGGGCCGAGATCTACTCGGCCGCACCGAACTTCGCGTTCGAGCACGCGGCGGTGCGCGGGTTGCCCAAGGGCGACGAGACGCTCGACCTGTCGAACGTGATCGGGCTCATCAACGGCAGCGAACCGGTGTCGGTGGCCTCGATGCGCAAGTTCAACGAGGCGTTCGCGCCGTTCGGGCTGTCCAAGACCGCGATCAAACCCTGCTACGGGATGGCCGAGGCGACGCTGTTCGTGTCGGCCACCCGCCGCGAGGACGAGGCGCGGGTGGTCTATGTGGACCGGGGCAAGCTCAATGCCGGGCGCATGGTCGAGGTCGACGAGCACGCCGCGCAGGCGGTGGCGCAGGTGTCGTGCGGGTATGTCGCCAGGTCTCAGTGGGCCGTGATCGTCGATCCGGAGACGGGCATCGAGCGGCGCGACGGTGAGGTCGGCGAGATCTGGTTGCACGGCGACAATATGGGCATCGGCTACTGGGGGCGGCCGGAGGAGACCGCGCAGACCTTCCACAACCGGGTGACCCGCAATCCGACCGGCAGCCGCGCCGAGGGCGCGCCGGAGGACGCGACCTGGATGCGCACCGGCGACTTCGGTGCCTACTACGACGGGGAACTGTTCATCACCGGCCGGGTGAAGGACCTCGTCATCGTCGACGGACGTAATCACTACCCGCAGGACCTCGAGTATTCGGCACAGGAAGCGAGCAACGCGCTGCGGCCGGGCTTCATCGCGGCGTTCTCGGTTCCGGCGGGAGAATTGCCCGCGCCGGTGCGGGTGGCCGATGCCGACGACATCGCCGAACAGTTGGTCCTGGTGGCTGAAAGAGGTTCGGGGGCGGCGAAACTCGATCCGCAGCCGATCATCGAAACGGTGCGCGCGGCGATCTCGCGCAGGCACGGTGTGACGGTGCGTGATGTGCTGCTGGTGCCTGCCGGTTCGATTCCGCGGACCTCGAGCGGCAAGATCGCCCGGCGTGCGTGCCGGGCGGCCTACCTCGACGGGACGCTGCGTGGGGGCTACCGGCAGCAGGACTATCCGGACGCTCCGGTCGACTGAGGTCACCGAAAACGGCCCGGCCGCCGGGAAACCGGTGGCCGGGCCGTTTTGTCGTCGGCTGCGGAGCGGCTCAGTTCACGCAGGGGATCGTGTCGCCGATGTTGGTGGTGAGTGGTTGGCCTGCGTCCGGCAGGGGCTGTCCGGCGACGCTGCTGGTCGTGGTGACGGGGCGGGTGGTGGTGGTCGGGCTCAGTTCGGCCGGGGGAGTGAAGTCGGCGCCGAGGACGACGCGCACGTGGCCGTCCTCCACCCAGGGCGACGCGGAAACCGGTAGGCCACCGAGGATTTCGGCGACAGCGCGCGCGTCGTGGATGGCGCCGGGGGCGTAGGTGACCGCCGAATAGGGCTCGTCGTTGCCGTCACCGCTGCCGACCTCGCCCGTGCCGTAGCCGCGCGCGGTCAGCATCTTCGACACCTGGGCGGCCTGCCCGGTCGTCGAGCCGACATTGTGCACGTCCACCACGGCATCGGGATTCGCCGCCGCCACAGTGGTTGTCGGGGCCTGTTGGCCGAAAGCCGCGCGTACCTCGCGTTTGATGGCGGCCGGGTCGACGATATTGACGTCCTGACCGTCGATCACGTCGTAGCGCAACACCGGCAGGGTGCGGAACTCGACCGGGATGCTGCCCGCCGCACCGAGGTCGCGGACGAACTCGAACAGGTCCCAGTCCTGCGACAGCACGACGTCGCGGTGGGCCGCATCCATCAGCGCCGACAACTTGCTCAGATCGGTGAGGGTGCCGGAGTCCTTGAGCGACTTGGCAACCGAGGTGAGGAAGGCCTGCTGGCGGTGGGTGCGGTCGAGGTCGCCGTTGGGCAGACCGTGGCGCTGGCGCACGAACGCGAGGGCCTGGGACGCGTCGAGATGCTGACGGCCCGCGGGGAACACCGCGCCGGAGAACTCGCTGTCGTCGACGGCGTTGGTCAGGCACACATCGACGCCGCCCACCGCGTCGGCCAGGTCGTAGAACCCGGCGAGCGAGATCTCGGCGAACCGGTCGATCGGCACTCCGACCAGGTTGCGTACCGTGGTGACGATGGATTCGCGGCCCGCCTCCCGGCTGCGGCGCTCGAGTTCTACGGGGTCGTCGACGCCCTGCTCCATCAGTTTCGCCTGCACCACAGCCTTTTTCAGGCCGTATGCCTCTTTGATCTTGATGCGCGAGTAGCCGGGGATGCCGGTGACCGCCACATAGTTGTCGCGGGGGATGGAGAAGGCGACGATCTTGCTCATATCGGCCGGAATGTGCAGCAGGATCAGCGAATTGGCGTTGTAGCCACCTTCGCTGCCGTCACCGGCGTGCAGCTGGTCGAGGATCGCTTTCGGCAGGTCCTTGCCGTCGAGGTCTTTGCGGGTGTCCAGGCCGATCAGCAGGATGTTGACCGCGCCGTCGAGCGAGCGTGGCGCGTCGTCGCCGAGGGCGTCGGAGTGCAGGAAACCGGCATCGAAACCGTTCTTCGCCGACCAGGCGAGGCCCGTACCCGCCAGCACCGCGAGCGCGGCGGCGGCGACGAACATCCTGGTGACGATCGAGCCGATGCGGCGGAGCCGGGCATGGCCGGTCGACCGGGGGACGGGTGGGGCGCCGATACGCCTGGGTGGCTGCCGGCGCGGCCAGGGCGCCGGTGGTTCATCGATCCGGTTCACCTCAGGGCACTACCCGCCAGCCACTGGTCCCAGGGCACGCTCCAGTCACCGTTCTGCCACACTTCGAGCGGTGCGCCGCCGGTATTGCGGATCTCCACCACATCACCGGGCTGGGAGAACTCGTAGAACCAGCGCGCGTTCTCCCCGCTGAGGTTGAGGCAGCCGTGCGA
Organism: Nocardia sp. GTS18; assembly: GCF_013839555.1. Taxonomy (NCBI): domain Bacteria; kingdom Bacillati; phylum Actinomycetota; class Actinomycetes; order Mycobacteriales; family Nocardiaceae; genus Nocardia; species Nocardia sp. GTS18. The sequence goes on from NZ_JACBIU010000031.1 coordinate 9,532, forward strand.
GACGTTGGTGTTGCCCTGCGCCCAAATGGTGTCGTCGAGTTGATGCAGGTAGATGCCGTCGGTGCTGATCCTGGTCGCCCAGCCGATGGTCTCCTTGTAGCCGAGGCGCGAGTTCACGGGCAGGCCGTAGGTGGAGGAGTCCATGACGACCGGATTGGCCTTGTCCATCACCGTGTAGACACCGGGCTGGGTCCAGAAGGAGATGGTTTTGCCCGCCACTTGTTCGCTGCCGCCGCGACCCATCGAGGTCGGCATGGTGCGCACCAGCGTGCCGTTCTCGTAGACCTGGACCTGTTTGGTCGTGTCGTCGACGATCGACACGTGGGACGGGCCGATGGTGAAGCTGGTCTTGGTGTCCTCCTGGCCGTAGAGCCCCCCGCCGAGGTCCTTGCCGTAGATATCGGCGGCGAGCGTCACGCGGGTACCCGGCTCGTAGTAGTTCTGCGGGCGCCAGTGGGCGTTGCGGTCGTCGAGCCAGTACCAGGAGCCGGTGACGGGCGGGTCGGTGGTGACCGACAGGTGCCGTTCGGCGGTGGCCCGATCCGGCACGTTCTCGTCGAAGTGGGCCGCGACAACCGTGCCGACGCCGAAGGTTCCCTGTGGTGACAGGGCCGTGCCGCCCGTGGTGCGGAAATACACCTTGGTCTGGTTGTTGGGGGCGAGCGTGGTGAACGTCGAGGTGGTCGGCTCGGTGCCGCGGTCGGTCGCGGCGGTGATCGTGTAGGTGCGGCCGTAGCCGAGGGGTTCGGTCGGCTTCCAGGCGGTGCGATCGGGGGTGAAGACGCCCTCGACCTCGCTGCCCTGCTCATTGGTCATCGTGACCGAGGTGAGCGTGCCTTCGCTGGTGCTGACCCGGACCGGGGCCAGCGGGTCGATCTCGGTGGCGCCCGACTCGGGCGACACCGAGACGACAGCCTCGGGTGGGGCCTGGGTCGAGGACCCGGAGTCGGTGGTCGAGCCGCCGCAGGCCGCGACCAGCAGCAGCACGAGCACGGCGGCCAGCGCGGCCGAACAACGTTGTCGGATCATCTGCCCCTCCCTCGGTCCGGTTCCGCTCAGCTCTGCAGGCCGACCTCGATGTCGAGGGTCAGGTTGATCTTGTCGCCGATCACCGCGCCACCGTCGGCCATCGGCATGTCGATGGTGAGGCCGAAATCGCGGCGGTTCACGGTGGCGGTCGCGGTGAAACCGGCGACCGGCGCATCGGCCATGCCGGGGCCGGTGCCGAGGAACTCCACCTCGAGCGTGACCGGATGGGTGGTACCACGGACGGTGAAATCGCCGGTGACGCTGAATTCGGTGCCCAGGGCCTTGAATCCGGTGGCCTTGAAGGTGGCCGTCGGATAGTTGGCGGCGTCGAAGAAGTCGGCGGTGGCCAGGTGGGCGTCACGCTGGGGATTGTCGGTGGTGAGTGAGGCGACCTGGATCTCGGCTTCGGCGTCGGCGGTGCCGTCGTCGTGGACGACGAGGGTGCCGGAGAAGTCGGTGAACCGGCCGCGCACCTTGCTCACCATGAGGTGACGAACCGAGAATTCGAGGCTGGAATGGGCGGGGTCGATGACCCAGGTTCCCGCGACCAGTCCCTTGGCAGGTGCCGACATGATCTCTCCTCACTTGACGATCCGGCCGTGGGACGGCCGACGGGGTGTGAAGCGATAACGGAACCCAGCCTAGCCCGGCGGGGAGTATCGGTCAGCTATCGCTGCTCGTCCGTTCGCCGAGGAACCGCAGCAGCGCGGGGTCGGTGGAGGTGAACCGGTCGACTTCCTGGCCGCCGGTGCATTCGAACAAGCCGATGGTGACGCTGTCGGCGCGACGGGTGAGCACCCGCCAGATCGCGCCCGAATCCGCCCAGCGGCGCAGGGTTTCGACCGGGTCGGTGCTCATACTCGTTCACGATAGTTGGCCGCGACCAGCGCGAGGCAGCCCGCGGCGATCACCGCGGTCACCAGATACATGGCGGGATAACCGAAGCCGAAGCTGCCGTGCAGTGCCGACAGGATCGCGGGCACACCGAATCCGAGGTAGCTCACCGAATAGAACACCGCGTTCAGCCCGGCCAGGTCGCCGGGGCCCGCGATCCGCTCGATCTGCTGCAGGCCGGCGACCAGGCCGATGCCGTATCCGCTGCCGAGGACGACGGCGGTGAGCAGTGTCGCGCCGATGGTGAGGGTCGACGCGGTCCACGCGGCGAGCAGCATGCCGGCGGTGAGCAGCACGAGCGCGAGCACCGCGGCGCGGGCGGTGCCGGGCCGGTCGATGCGGCGCGCGACCGACTGAATGGTGAAACCGCAACCGAGCGTGACCATGGTGACCAGCGCGGAGAACGCGATCGGGGCGTCGCCGACCTGCCCGAGCATGAGCGTGGGCAGCACGGCGTAGGCGGTGGCGTTGGCGGTGAACAACCACAGGGCCACGGGCACCGCCACCCGGAGGAAGCGGCGGTGACCTGCGGCGGGGATCTTCAGATCGTGGAGCAGCCGGGTCGGATGTGTCTGTCGCCGCGCGGTTTCCGGTGCTCGCACCAGCCAGGCCGTGGCCAGGACACACAGCGCCACATTGACCAGATACGCGGTGGAATCGGGCAGCGGGCCCCACTGTGCGAGCACGCCCGCCACACCCGCGCCGAGGGCGAAACCGGCGGTCAGGCTCATCGCCGAGCGCCGGGCGCCGACGCCTGGCCCGGACAATTCCTTGAGCCAGCTGCCGCCGACGGCCATCGCCAGCCCGAGTGCGACACCGCACAGCATCCGCCCGGCCGCGAGCATCGGCACCGACGACGCCCCCGCCGCCAGCAACAGCGAACCGGCCGCGGCGATGAGCGGGGCGGGCAGCATGAGCGGGCGCCTGCCGAAGCGGTCCGACAGCGGACCGCCGATGAGCAGGGCGGGCACGATGCCGAGCACGTAGTAGAAAAGCAGCAGATCGACGGCCGTGGCGGCCAGTCCGTGCCCCTTGTACATCACCAGCAACGGGGTGAACTCGTTGCCGCCCCAGGCGATCGCCACCACGGCGGCCGAGACCGCCTGCCAGGCGCGGGTCGCCGGGACGGCACGGGGCCGCTCGCTGGTGAGAATCGCCATCACAGGCCCTTTCCGTCGTGCGCGCACCGGGGAAACGCGCACGGGCGAAATGGTGGCAACCGGTCTCATTTTAGGGACGGGCGCTCGCTGTAATACGGTCGGGTAGTGCGTGAGCTGCGGGTGGGGTGTGCGATGTGGACTCATCCGCAGTGGCCCGCGTCGGCCGAGAAGCTGCGTTCCTACGCCGCGCACTGCGGCGCCGTGGAGGGCAATACGACCTTCTACGCGACCCCCTCGGCCTCGACGGTGCAATCCTGGGCGCGTCAGACCGCGCCGGACTTCCGGTTCGTCCTCAAACCGCCGAGGGCGATCACCCACGAACGAAGGCTCGTCGACGCGCGCGCCGAACTCGCGGCCTTCCTGGACGTGATGGCGCCACTCGGTTCCCGGGTGCACGCGCTGTGGCTGCAGCTGCCCGCGTCGTTCGGTCCGGGTGATCTCGGCGCGCTCGCCCGGTTCCAGCGGGAGCTGCCCTCGGGTCTGCGCTGCGCCGTCGAGGTGCGGCACCCGGCCTTCTTCACCGACGACCGCGCCGCCGTGCAGCTGGAACGGGTGCTCGGTCGGATCGGTGCCGAATGGGTCCCCTTCGACACGACGGTGCTGTTCGACGGGCCGTCGGCGGACCCGGCCGAGGCGGAGGCGCGGGCGAAGAAGCCTCGGGTGCCCAGGCGTACCCGAGCGCTCACCGAGTACCCGATCGTGCGCTATCACGGCCGCTCCGACGAGGAGCGCACGGTAGCCGGGTGGGAGCCCTGGGTGGAGACGGTGGCGCAGTGGTTGCGGGAAGGCCGGTCGCCGACGGTCTTCGTGCACACACCCGACAACGCAGCCGCCCGCGACCTGGCCCGCCGGTTCCACGCCGAGGTCGCCGCGGTGATTCCCGAGCTGCCACCGCAACCCGCGGGCGGTACCGAGGAACCGATGACACTGTTCTGACCAGCCTGTCCGCGTCGATTCCGCGCACACTTGTCGGAGGGTCGTGGCATGCTGTGCGCCATCACTGGGGAGTGTGTGGGCGGGACTCGAGGGGACAGCCCATGTCTGGGTCGATGGATGGAACGTCGTTGTTGCCCGCGCCGCATTGTGAGCCGCGCTTGGAGCCCGGCGGGCGATCGGAAGCGGTTGTGCCGCACCGGGTTGCCCGGGCGCGCACGCGGCGGTCCGGGCACGGGACGCCCGCCGGGATCAGGCGCGCGGTGCGCGGTGCGTGTGTGGCGCAGACGCCGGTCGCCGAAGCGCACACGGACACAATGCGATTCGCCGAGCAGGTGCTGCGGTGGGTGCTCGAAGTTCTCGATCGGCGTCGGTCGGTGACGCATCTGCGACCCTTCGCCGATCCGCTGGTGGTGTCGGCGGTCGCCACCATGCTCGCCCAGGATCTGGTTCCCGGAAAGGGATTGGGCGCCGCCAATCTCACTCGTGTACGTCAGACCTCGGCGGAACCTGGAGCAGCTGAAGTGTTCGCCCTGTATCAGCGGGGCGACCGCACTCTCGCCATCGCCGGACGGATCGAATCAGGCAAGGACACCTGGCGGTTGGTCGCGCTGCGAATGTATTGAAGAAGGCTATTCGGTGCCCGGCCGATGCTGGTCGGCCTGGTCGCGGCCGCTGTCGGGGGCGTCGTCGGAGCCATCGGGCAGGCGGCGCGTGCCGTTGGCCACCTCGGCGACGAGATCGTCGTAGCCGCAGGCCAATTCGTGCAGCCGCTGCTGGGCGGCGCGCAAATCGGCCTCGGCGCCGCAGGCCAGCGCCCGGTAGGTGAGCGCGGCGAAATGGGCCATGCGATCGACAACGGCGCCGATGCTCTCGGTGTGCATCGGCGCCGTGGTCGGTGGTTTCGGCGAGCGGAGCAGCACCCAGCGGTCGATCTCGCAGACCAACCGGGCGCGCTCCCAATCGATATCGCTGGTGTCGCCGGGCACCAGCTGTTCGCGGCGTTCGTGCAGGGCCGCCAGTTCGTGCGCGGCCGCGAGCACGGGGTCGGCGGACCCGGCGACCCCGCACACGGCACGCATCATGTCGGCGCGGGCAGGCAATCCCGGTTCCCTGTCCACGTTTCGCCGCACCATCCTTGTCCTGTTCGTACCGCTTTCCGAAGAACATTCGTCCCGGTTGCGGATACGGATAGGTCGGACGGTTCCGCCCGCGGTCCTACAGGCTGCGCGCGATGATCTCCTTCATGATCTCGTTGGTGCCCGCGTAGATCAGCTGCACGCGGTTGTCCACCCACATGCGCGCGATCGGGTACTCGTTCATGTAGCCGTAGCCACCGAACAGCTGCAGGCAGGTGTCGGCGATCTGCATCGCCTTGTCGGTGCACCACCACTTGGCCATCGCGACGGTGGGGATGTCGAGCTCGCCGCGCAGGTGCTTCTCGATGCAGTCGTCGATGAACACGCGCGCGATGCGGGCCTCGGTGGCCACCTCGGCCAGCTTGAACTTGGTGTTCTGGAAACCGAACACCGGGCGGCCGAACGCCTCGCGCTCCTTGGTGTAGCGCAGCGTGTGCTCGAGCGCCACCTCCATGCCCGCGACCGCGCCGTGGGCCACGATCAGGCGCTCCTGGGGCAGCTGCTGCATCAGCTGGACGAAGCCCTGGCCCTCCTGGGAGCCGAGCAGGTTGCTCACCGGGACGCGCACGTCCTCGAAGAACAGCTCGGAGGTGTCCTGGCCCTTCTGACCGATCTTGTCGAGCACGCGGCCGCGACGGAAGCCCTCGCGGTCGGCCTCGACCAGCACCAGCGAGACGCCGGAGGCGCCCTGGGTGGGGTCGGTCTTGGCGACCAGGATGATGAGGTCGGCCTGGGCGCCGTTGGTGATGAAGGTCTTGGAGCCGTTGATCACGTACTCGTCGCCGTCGCGGATCGCCTTGGCCTTCACGGCCTGCAGGTCGGAGCCGGTGCCGGGCTCGGTCATGGCGATGGCGCCGACGACCTCACCGGAGGCCATCTTGGGCAGCCACTGCTTCTTCTGCTCCTCGGTGCCGTAGGCGAGCAGGTAGTGGGCGACGATGCCGTTGTGCAGGCTCACGCCCCAGGAGGTGTCGACGGCGCGCGCCTGCTCCTCCATCAGCACCGCCTCGTGGGCGAAGGTGCCGCCACCGCCGCCGTACTCCTCCGGGATCGACAGACAGAGCAGACCTACTTCGCCCGCCTTGTTCCACAGGTCGCGATCCACATGGTGCTGCTCGCGGTACTTGTCGATATTCGGGACGAGTTCCTTGGCCATGAAGGCGCGGGCGAGGTCGCGCAGGGCGTCCAGATCCTCGTTCATCCAGCTGGACCGATTGGCGGCCATCGAGTCTCCTTATTACGGCTCGGCACAGCACCGGCCTCAGGCGTGACCGGTGGTTACGGATACAGTGTGTACCAATATTGGCGGAGTGACAATAGCGGCTTCGGTCGGGGTGGCGAACGGTGTTCGACAACATTTGAGCCGCAGTGAAGTGAAAAGTGGGCTGTTTCGGCCGCAGGTGTGAAATGCGCGTGTCGCTCGCGGCGCGCCGCATTTGGGCAGTGGTGTGGGAGCATCGGTTTCGCGCCGGAGGGTGAATGCATTAAGAATGGCGTGTGCCGTTCACACGTGTGCTCACCTGTCTGCCATCGCGATCCCGGGGCGGTGGTCTGGCATGACCAGCGAATCGCCCCTCGAGGACGACGTCAGCCAGCTCGCCCAGCGCGTCGAACGGGCGCGCGGACGACTCGCCTACCAGTTCGACCCGGCGCTCACCGACGCCCTGTCCGAGGACGAACTGCGCGCCGAACGTGAACTCGCCGAACGCATCCGCGAACAGGATCGCGAGCAGCGTTGGAAACACACCCAGGCGATGGCGCAGGCCTCGGACCGTGCAAGGCAGACCACCGAAGCTATCGAGAAGGCCGACATGCGAGATCTGCTGCTCGCCAGGAAGGCGATGGCCGCCCAGCGGCGCGAATCGAGCCCGCACGCCAAACTCGCCTCGCTGTATCGGCACCGGTCCTGGTCACTGAAAGCCCTTGCGGGCGTGGTCGCCGCCGGCATGCTGTGGTCGGCGGTGAACGTGCAGCAGAACATCGCGCCCGGCGGGCCGACCGACCCGCTGTTCTGGTTCAGTTACCTGCTCGAGGCCATGATCAGCGTGTGTCTGATCATCATCATGGTCGGCACCAACAAGGTGGCCGAGTGGGGTGTCATCGACAACCGCCGCCAGGTTGCGCTGGCCGAAATGGCGCTGCTCTCGCTCACCGTCACGCTCAACACCTATCCCTATGTGCGTGACGGCCGCTGGTACGACGCCGCCGTGCACGCCGTCGCGCCCGTGATGATCGGCGTCGCGCTGCTCATCCACGACGCGGTGAGTGCCAGGTACGGCCTGGCGATCACCCGGGCGACCAGCCAGGTCAGGGACCTGCCCGACCCCGCCGAGAGCATCCTCAACCGGCAGGCCGTCGACGGCGTGCGCCTCACCTACACCCCGCCGATGACCGGAAGCACCCGCATCGAGTCGGCACCGCCCGCGCCGTCGGTGACCGCCCCGATCACCCGCGAACCCGCCTGGACCCCGTCCGAGCCGGTCTCCAACGGCAGGCCGGCCGAGAAGCGCAAGCGTTTCGGCATCGGCAAGCCGTCCTCGGGTGACAAGGCAACGGCCAAGAAGACCGTCGTCGCCGCCGCCGAGCCGGTGAAGGAAGCGCCCAAGCCGGTCGAGCAGGTGAAGACCACCGACTCGGTCCCCGCCGCCCGCAAGAGCACGATCTCCGACATCGAGGCCCGAGTCGAAAAGGCCTTTGCCGAAGCCAACTTCGGCTACGAGGCCATCGAGCCGACCAGCATCTACGACACCGGCCAGTTCCGTATCGCCGAGAGCCTGGAGCAGGAACTCAACGAGATGCGCGAGGCTCGGCGGCAGGCCCGCAAGGAGCGCGCGGGGTCGTAGACGGGGCCTCGTCGCCTCCCACTCGCGGTCCGACATGCCGGGCGCCGCTCGGACACGGAGCCACACCGAACGCTGAAACGGAAGCTACCGTCGTAGCCTCCACGACCGGCGATGCCGACGGCACCGAACCGTTTCACCATGGCGGGCGATTCGTCGGCGGCGTGGGCGCTGTTTCGGACGGCAGGGGTGTGAATGAACATGCGTGTGGTGGTCGCTGCGGCGGTCGGCTTGATCGGCGGGTATGTCAGCGGGTGTGCGATCGCGTGTGCCGACCGTGCGTTCGCTGTTGTCGCGTCCGGATCGGGCTGGTTGTTTCCGCCGGAGCCGGTGTACGAGGCGACCGGGGCTGCCGTCGTCGCGGTGCTGACCATCGCTCTGATCAGTCGGTTCGCGCCCCGTCGGATCGTTGTCGCGGTCGCCGGGGCGGTCGGGATCGTGTTGCTTGTGGCAGGCGCCGGTACGGCTGTGGAACAGCGCGTGGTGGTCGCGGTCGGTGCCGGGCTAGTTATCGGGGCAGCCGTGCTTCCGGTGGGCGCGCGGGTGTGGTTCGTGGCCGGCTCGCTGATCGCGGTGCTGTACGGCGAGCGACTCGAGGTCGATACCGGGATGCCGGAGCGGTACGCGGACTACCTGGAGGCACCGTCGACTTCCGGGCCTGCAGTGAGTTGGGCTGTACTCGTCGCACTGGTGGCAGCGCTGGTCGTCTACGGGTTTCGCGGGCAGGCGGTGGATGGCGAGGCCACCGGCCGGGGAGTGCTGACGGGCATCGCTGTCCCGCTCAGCCTGGCGGTGTCGGTCGCGGTGACCGCCCAGGCCGGTGGAGACCCTGCTGTCGCGGTAGCGACGGTCGCCGTGATCGCCCTTGTCGCGCTGAGCTTTCGGTTGCCGCGGCAGGACGGAACGGCCGTGCTGACGGTGCTGGCGGTGGCGGCGATGCTCGCCGTGGACTCGTCGGCGGTCTCCGGGCCGGATCGGCTCGGTGCGTCGGCGCAGATCGGGCTGGTGGTGGTCGGTGTGCTGATCGGCATAGCTCGTCGGCGGCCGCTGATAGGAATTCTCGGGTGCGGGGTGGTCACCGCCAGTGGGCTGCTCCCGGCCGTCGTCGACTCCACGACCCTCACAGACCTCACCTTCCGCTTCGTGCTGCCCGCCGTGGCCGGATTCGCGATCGGCACGTGTTTTCCCGCCGCACCGACTACCGCCGTCACAGCATTCGCCGTGCTGTTCGTCGCGACGTTGCTCGGAGACACCCGGTTCACCGGAGGCAGCGAGTCCGGGTGGACCGCGTACGTTCCCGACACGTACTCCCCGGCGCTGGACAGCAAAACGCCCGTCCTGATCGCGACGGCCGTCATCGTCGGCTGTGCGCTGCTGGTGTGGCGGCGTCACGCTCCCGATGAGCAGGGCACGCCGCACCGCTGACCGGGCTTTTCAGTGGCTACCGTATGCGCGAGCAGCACCGCCGCCCTCGACTGTAAGGGCGTCGGGGTGCTCCGTCGCAGACGTTTCGGGCAATGGGCGGTCGTGGCCGACGGCCCGACCCGGTGTGGACGCCGTTCAGCCGAAGAGGCTGCCGCCGGTGCCTGCTTGCTGCCCGCCGCCGGTGCCGCCGAGGAGGCCGCCGGGAGGGAGTTCGGAGGGCTGGACGATGACGAAGCCGCGGCCGGAGAAGGACAGGGTGCTCGCTTCGCCGGTGCTGCGGCCGATGAGGCGGCCCAGGCCGAAGGAGTCGTTGCGTTTGATGCCGGTCTGCAGGCTGGAGGACCAGGCCACGGCGGCGTTGGGGTCGGCGTAGGTGGCCTGGTCGACGGTGAGGACGACCGGGGTGCCGTGGGTGGTGATGGCGATGCGGCCGCGGCCGGTGAAGACGCAGTTGAAAAGACCCGCGTTGGAGGCGATTCCGGCCGCGCCCTGTACCCGGCCGATGTCGTAACGCAGGGTGGAGTCGAAGGCGAGCACGTTGGCGCCGTTGATGGTGAGACCGTCGGAGCCGTCGAGGTCGATGATGTGCACGTCGGCGGCGCTGTTGGCCAGGAACAGGTCGCCGCGCCCGCTCACCTTCATCAACGGCACACCCTCGCCGGTGAGGTGCTGCCGGATCGCGCGGCCGATGCCACCGGAGCCGAGCGCTTCGAATTTCAGGTCACCCTGGTAGGCCACCATCGAGCCGGACCGCGCCATCACCTCCCCGTTCAACCCGACCTTGACCATCTTGCCGCCCTGCTTCTGGATACCGAGGCCGTTGACCTCGGCATGCGAGGGGTCGAACAGGTCGCTGTGCACGGGTGGGACTCCTTGCTGAGAGGCGTACGAAGATTGCGCACCAGGGTGAGCGGGTGGTGGGGAACCCGGTTGACCAGGCTGGGGGAACTGCCCAGGCGGCGGGTAGGCGGCGGGTCCGGGGGTTGGTGCATATCCGGGCGCAGGAGCGTAGGCGCCTTGTCCGGGGGCCGGGGCCTGCCCAGGTGGTGGGTACGTGCCAGGTGGTCCGGGAGGTGCGAACTGCCCGGGAAGGCCGTGACCAGGAAGGGGGTGACCCCCGCCCACCGGGGGCTGCCCGGGAGGCATCGGGGCGCCGGGATGCTGCGGCGGGTGCGCGGGAAGTGTCGTATTCCCTTGGGGCGCGGCGGGTTCCGGTTCGTCGTCGAGGTTCACCCCGTAGGCCGACGCGATGCCCGCGAGTCCGTCGTCGTATCCCTGGCCGATGGCGCGCACCTTCCACGCCCCGCCGCGTCGGTAGATCTCCACGCACACCACACCGCTCTCGGTGGTGAGCCCGGAGACGGGGAACGTCAGGGCGGTCGGCCCGGACTGGATGGTGGCGGTGAGATCGCCGACGGCGGCGAAGGTGGCGGGCCCGCGTCCGTCGAGACTTGCGGTCACCACCACCTTGTCCACATCGGCGGGCAGCGCGGAGGTCTTCACCTGCACGATGTCGGGCCCACCGTTGCCGTGCCGGTACACCACACCCGGCCCGGTCGGCTGGTTGAAGAAGACGAAGTCGGCGTCGGAGCGCACCTTGCCCGCGGTGTCGAGCAACAGCGCCGACACGTCGACCGGGGCCGAACAGGCCACGGTGACGGTCAGCTCATCGCCCGGCGCGGGCCGGTTCTCTCCCGGTGCGAGCACGGTCACGACACGGCACCCGGACGCGGGCGGTTTCGCTGCTGTTCCACGAGTTCGATAGTGCCGTGTGAGCCGTCACCGCGCCAGTTCCCGATCCGGCCGGTCGAGGGGGACCTCGAGGTGCACGGTCTGGAATCCGTCGTGCGGACCGCGCGCGTCGTGCACGATGTGGCCGAAGGTGAGCCAGAACTCCAGGGCGCCCGGTGTCCGCGCGTCGGTGTGCAGGTACAGCCGGTCGAATTCCGTTGTTTCCTGGACAGTTTCGACGGCGGCGGTGACGAGCCGGGTGGCCAGCCCACGCCGGTGGTGCTCGGGCCGGACGTAGACCCGGAACAGCTGGGCGGTGGTGCCGTCGGGATAGCGGCGTGCCAGCTCGGCCGGATGTGGTGGGTGCGCAGGCCCCTGCGCGCGGATCGCGGTGGTACCGACGACGACTCCCTCGTGCTCGGCCACCCACAGGCGATTGCGCGGGTGACGCAGGTACGTGGCGTCGAGGTCGATCACGTCGTGGTGGTGTTCGGGCAGGTAGCCGATGCCGAACACCTGGTAGAAGGTGTCGAGCATGACGCTGCGCGCGCCGGTCAGGTCGCCGGGACCGGCCGGGCGGACGAGATAGTCGGTGGTGGTCGAGGTCATCGCAGGCCCGCCAGTTCGCGGTCGAGCACTTCCAGACCCTCGACGGCGACCGGTCCCGGACCGGTGTAGCCGAAGGGCGCGACGATGATCCGGTTCTCGCGGATGGCGCGCAATCCCGCCAGCTCGGGGCGCTGGCGAAGGGTGGTTCGCACCGATTCGGGGGTCTGGTCGCCCTGGGTGAGCAGGATGATCACCTCGGGATCCTGGGCGATGAGCGTTTCGGTGTTGGCTTCGAAATTGCGTTTGGCGATGTCGCCGTAGATGTTGGACAGGCCGAGGATGCGCATCTGTTCGTGGACGGTGCTCTGGGAGCCGTAGGCCTTGAGCTGGGCCCCGTCGCGCGACAGGATCAGCGCCGCCGCACGTCGAGGAGCAGTTGTGCCGCTGTGCTTTTCGGTGACCGCTCGCACGCGCTGCCGCAGCGTCGCGACTTCGGCGTCGGCGGCGCCCGCGGTGCCGAAGAGCTTGCCGTAGAGCGTGATGTCGGCGAAGACGTCCTCGAAGGTGCCCGCCGCGTCGCGGCAGTAGCCACGGGTGACGATCAGCGGGATGTTCACCTGGGCCAGGTCGTCGGGGGTCACCGACAGTCCCTCGACGCTCACCACCAGGTCGGGGGTGCGGGCGATGATCTCCTCGCGAGCGAGTTCGGCTGTCGGAGCGGTGATCTCGATGCCTTTCAGGGCATCACCGTACTGGCCCGGGAAGGCGGCGGCTTCGAAGGTGCGAGTGACGATGCGGTCGGCGGCACCGGCGGCGGCGATCGTCGGCGCGGCGATGGAGCCGACGGTGACGACCCGCTGCGGTGGCGCGGCGAAGGTGACATCACGCCCACAACTCGAAACGGTCAGGGGGAAGCCGTCTTCCGCCGTGGTGGTGGCCGGTGCGGGCGCGCCGCAACCGGTGACGACAGCGGCGAACAGCGCGAGAGCGGGGATCGCACGGTGACGTGCGGAGGAGACACCTGTGAACACGGTGATCGGTATTCCTTTCGATGGAGCAGAAATCAGGAGGCGCGGGAGCGCCGGATCAGCAGCAGGAGCAGGGGCGCGCCGACAGCGGCGGTGACGATGCCGATGGGCAATTCGCGCGGCGCGAAAACGGTGCGCGCACCCACATCGGCGATCACCAGAAACAGCGCGCCGAGCAGGGCGCTCACCACCAGCAGGTGCCGGTGGGTTCCGCCGACACACAGCCGCGCCACATGCGGAACGATGAGCCCGACGAAGCCGATCGCCCCCGCGACGGCCACCACCGCACCGACGGCCAGTGCCACGATCAGCAACGCCCACAACCGGATTCGATTCGGGGCGAAGCCGAGCGTGCGCGCGGTGTCGTCACCCGCGGCGAGCGCGTCCAGGCGTGGCGCCATCAGCAGCACCGCGAGCAGGGCGCCCGCGACGACGGCGACGGTGGTCGTCACCGAGGACCAGGCCGCCGGGGCGAGCGAGCCGAGCAGCCAGAACAGCACGGTCCGCGCGCCTTCGGGGCGGTCGGAGGCGAAGATCAGAAAGCTCGTGGCGGCCGAGAAGATGTAGCCGATGGTCACCCCGCCGAGCAGCAGTCGCAGCGAGGTGAGCTGCCCGTTGATCCGGGAGATGGCGAACAGCAGCACCGTGGCGATCAGTGCCCCGATGAACGCACTCGCCGCGAGTGCGGCGGAGGTGGCCGCCGCGCTCACGCCGAACAGCAGGTAGACGGCGGCACCGGTCGAGGCGCCCGAGGTGACGCCGAGGATGTGCGGATCGGCGAGCACATTGCGCACGATGGTCTGCAGAACGGCGCCGGTGATCGCCAGGGCGGCGCCGACGAGCGCGCCGAGTAGCACACGCGGCACCCGGACGAGCCAGACGATCGAGTCCTGCGCGGTGGTCCAATCGGGAGTCACCGGTCGGCCGAACGTGTGGTGGCCGATGATCCGGGCAACGGTGCCCGGCGGAACGGCCACCGGCCCCAACCCGGCCGCCACCAACACGGTGACGGCGAGTGCGATGAGCAGTCCGCCGATCAGCAGCACTGCGCGCGTGCGGTGCCGTGCGTGATCGAGGTCGTCGACGATCTGCTCGACTTCCAGTGTCGCGGTCATCGCGTCGCCGCCTCTCGGGTGTCGGTCGTCGACGATGACCCGACGGGGCCGTCATCGGTGAGTTCTGCTGCGCCGTCGGGAGTGTGGTCAGCCGGCGTGGGGTGGATCTCGGCGGCCTCCGCGACAACCGGGTTGTGTTCTTCCGCATCGTCCGACGGTCCGAAGAGGAGTTGGGTGGCGCCGAAGGCGGTGGTGCGGCGGACGGGGATGCGGTAGACGGGCTCGAGGGTTTCGGGGGTGAGGACCTCGTCGACCTCGCCTGCGGCGGCGACGCGGCCGTTGTCGAGCAGGACCAGGTGGTCGCAGTAGCGGGCGGCCAGGTTCAGGTCGTGCAGGACGACGATGGTCGTCGTCTCGTCGAGGCCTCGGACCAGGGAGAGCAGTTCGTGCTGGTAGCGGATGTCGAGGTGGTTGGTCGGTTCGTCGAGGAGCAGGTGGTCGGCCTGCTGGGCCAGGGCGCGGGCGATGAGGACGCGTTGACGTTCGCCGCCGGAGAGGGTCGCGAAGGGGCGGTCGGCCAGGTCACGGGCGCCGACGCGGGCCAGGGCGGCGGCCGCGGTGATGCGGTCGGCGCGTGAATACCCTTGGAAGGCACCGACCCAGGGCGCCCGGCCGAGCAGAACCGTCTCGGCGACCGTGATCGGCGTGTCCGGTGGTGATTCCTGAGCGACGACGGCCAAGCGGGTGGCGAGGTCCCGTCCGCGCAGTGTGCCGACCGGGGTGGCATCGATCGTGATGGTCCCACCAGCCGGGCGCAGGGCGCGGTACAGCAGGCGCAGCAGCGTCGACTTGCCCGACCCGTTCGGGCCGATCAGCCCGACCGTGCTGCCCGGCTCGGCGCGGAAACTGATGTCGTCCAAGGTGATTCGTCCGCCGTAGCCGAAGCGGACCTGTTCGATGGTGATCATGCGGGTAGCTCTCTGCTCGGGAGGCGCTCGTGCGGAAGCCGGTGTCCCCGGACCGGTCGGCGGGTGTGATGCACGCTCACCGCGCAGCCGAAGGAAGCGCAGAGCTGCTCTGCGGCAGCGAGTTTGGTGCGATAGTCGCGGTCGTTCTCGCTCAGCAGGATTCCGGTGGTCGTGCCGCTGTGCGCGACGACGACACCCACCGCGCCGAGCGCGCGTGCTTCCCGGATGGTCGAGTCCAGATGCGGGCGGTGGCGGAACGCGGCGCTGAGCACAGCGCTGCGGGTGGCCACCGCGCCGATCGCCGTCACGTCCCCGCGCACGATCGCGACACCGAGTTCGTCGAGCAATCCGGCGTATTCGCGCTGGTGCCCGGGGCCGAAAGACGGTTCGGTGCAGTTGAATTCGACGGTGTCGACCATCCCGCCCTCGTCGCCGGTGACGATGGTCAGCGGCGGCAGGGCGCCCAGCCGGGTGTGCAGACGCACCTCCCGATGAAAATAGGCGACCGTGCCGGAATACATCACCCCGTCGGAGGGCTCGATGGCACGCAGGTCGGCTTCGAGTTCGGTGAGGCCGACCGTGCGGCCTTCGGCATCGGCGACCGCGCGAGCCGTCGCCACCAGGTCGGCGGTGGAGCTGGCCAGGCCTTTGCCCTCGGGCAATTCGCTGCGCACGGTGAGTCGTCCGCCGCGCAGCACCCGTGAGCGCGCGACCATCGCGCTCGCCAGGCGCCGAGCCTTCGACTTGTGGCCGGGGACGACGGTGATGTCGTCACCTCCGGGTTCGAAGACGGCGACGGAGCCGTGCTGGATGGGCAGCGTGACGAGGAAATGGCGGTCCCCGTCGAGCACGCCCTGCAGCAGCTCCCCGCAACTGCCGTTGGCGCGGCCGACGCCGATACCCGGAGTGTCGGCCGTCCGGTGCTCGACGAAAGGCGTGCGCCACTCGCGCACCGGATGGCGGGAATCAGTCATGTGCGGTCTCCCGAGTGAGCGATGTCGGCATCGGGCAGCACGGCCCGCCGATGCAAGCCGAGGATCGCGACCGCGGACAGCACGCCGATCCCGGCGCACAGCAATGCGGGCGGCCAGGTGAGCGACCCGCCCGCCCGGTCGAGCACCGCGCCGCTGAGCGAGGTCGCGACGACGGTGAACAGTCCCGATGCCAGGTAGAAGGCCCCGAAATAGGTTCCGGTGAGCCGGTTTCCGGCGAAGCGGCCGATCGACTCGTTCACGAACGGCTGTACCGCCGTCACCCCGACGGCCAGCACTACCGCGCCTGCCACCACGGGAGTCACCCGCAGTACGGTCCCCGCGAGTCCACTGCCCACGCCGGTGACGACACCCGCGGCGGCCGGGGCGATCAGGAACGACACGCCCATGATCGCCATTCCGGCCGCCATCGCGGGCCCGCGCCTAGGCCGACGGATGAGCGCTGCGGTGACCCGAACCTGCAGGGCCACAACGGCTATGGTCTCCACCACGAACAGCGCGGCCACCGCCGCGGCGCGGTACCGGGGCTCGGCGCTGTCCTGTGCCTGCAACGTGAGCAGAAAATAGATCTGGCTCTGCAATGCGAACATCGGCATCAGGGCGAAGGTGAACGCCCAGAAACGGCGATCGGTGAACACGGTCGTGAAGTCGGCGCCGATCCCGCTCTCGTGCGCGGGAACCGGTCGCGCGGGCAGCAGTATCCACTGAACCACCGCAAGCACCACGAAAATCACGGCCGCGACCAGGGCGGATATCCGGAAGCCCGCCGCGATCAGCACGGTCCCCAGCACCGGCCCGATCGCCGATCCCGCATTGCCGAACACGTTGAACAGCGCGAACGCCTCCGCCGACCGCGAACCACTGTCGGTGGCGATATACGCGCGCACGGCCGGATTGAACAGCGCGCCCGCGAAACCCGTGAGGATCGCCGCCGCGAGCACCACCGGCAGTGAACCACCGAGTGCGAACAACGCGAACCCGAGCGCCCGCACGGCCAGCCCCACCATGATCACGCCCCGCGCCCCCAGCCGATCCGCCGCCGAACCCCCGACGAGGAACAGGCCCTGCTGACTCAGGTTGCGCACCCCGAGCACGACGCCGACCACGGCCGCCGACAGCGCGAGGTCGTGCAGCAGATAGTCGGCGAGAAACGGGATCAGCAGATAGAAACCGATATGCCCGACCAGATGATTGACCAGCAGCAACCGCACGCCCTCGGGCAGCGCGAGAAACGTCGTCCTCACCCGAGCACCTCGGCAGCGTCGTCGTGCACTGCGGTGGCGGGATCGGTCGACGCGGGGGCGGGGTCGCGGACCACTGTGCAACGGCCCCAGCCGCTGACCTCGGCGCAGTCGGGGGTCGGGATGGTTGTGGGTTCTGTTGCGGGAGGGGCGAACAGGCCGTTCGCGCGGCACCAGGTGTCGTTGTAGATGGTGCGGAGGTAGCGGTGGGGGCCGTCGGGGAAGACGGTGAGTACGCGGGAGTGCGGTTCGCGGTCGGCGATCCAGGCGGCGACCAGGGCGGCGGCACCGGTGCTCCAGCCGCCCGCGATTCCGGTGCGTGCCGCGAGTGCGCGGCAGGACGCGACGGCTTCGGCGGCACCGACCCAGTGCACCTCGTCGAAGTCGGCATAGGCCACGTTGCGGGGGAGGATGCTGCTGCCGAGGCCGCGCATGAGCCTGCGGCGGTCGGGCTGACCGAAGATGCGTGAGCCCACGGCGTCGACGCCGATCACCCGCAGCCGAAGCCAGCGGGTACGCAGCACGCGGGTGAGTCCCGCGCAGTGGCCGCCGGAACCGATCGAGGCGACGAGCACATCGACGTCGTCGACCTGCGCGAGGATCTCGGCGCCCATGGCCTGGTAGCCAGCGGCATTGTCGGGGTTGTCGTACTGGTCGGGCCAGTACGCGCCGGGTGTCGCGGCCAGCAGTTCGGCCAGCCGGTCGAGTCTGGCCTGCTGCCAGCCGCCGGTCGGGTGCGGGGTGGTGACCACCTCGAGGGTGATGCCGAACGCCGAGAAGAGGGCGCGCAGGTCCGGTTCCAGTTCGTCGTCGACAACCAGCACGATCGGATGTCCGAGCGCCTTGCCTGCCAGGGCAAGACCCAATCCAAGTGTGCCGCTGGTCGATTCGATGATCGTCGCACCCGGTGCGAGGTCGCCGCGCGCGGCCGCCGCCCGCATCATCGAGACGGCCGCACGAGCCTTCATCCCGGCGATGCTCGCCGATTCGAGTTTGGCTGTGTACCAGCTTTTTCCGGTAGGGATCCGGACGACCGGGGTGCCACCGATCAGCTGCAGCAGGCCGGGTTGCGGTGCGGTCATGAGAGCTCCCGGTAGGTGACCAGGGTGCTCGCGGCACCGTCGAGAGAGAAGAACGGATACGGCTCGGCCGAGATGGCGTGCACTCCGGCGCCGAGGAACCAGGGCAGCACCGCGCTGCCCGTCTGCGCGAAGAGAACCAGGGGTAGTCCCCGCTCGCGCGCGATCGCGCGGAATTCGTCGAATGTGCCGTTGCCCAGGGTCATTCCGGTGACGAGCAGTCCGTCGTAGTCGGACGGAGCCGATGCCACGGACTCGAAGATCGGTTCGCCCCACTCGGTGACACCGCCCGCGAGATCGCAGGGCACATAGGCGATACCACGGTCGCGCAACTCGGCCAGCAGCGAACCGACCACCCCGACCACCAGTACCTTGGTGACCCCGGAGGGGAGCAGATCGATGACGGTGTCGGCGCGGCGCCGCGATTTCGTCAACGAGGTCGGTCCCGCCACAACCACGGGGCTACCGTGCAGACCACCTGCGTGGGGGTGCGGGTGCACATGCATCAGATAGGCATCGAGCGCCGCGACACGCACCGCCCCGACCCGGTGTTCGAGCAGGTCACCGACGGTCGCCGCGACACAGTCGTCGATCAGATCGCCGGTGGCCGAACCGGGTTCGAGCCCACACGAGCCGACTGCCGCACCGACCCGGATGCTGAGCACCTCGTTGCGGTAGGCGCGGGTGCGTCCTGCGTGCCTGGTGCCGTAGGTCGTGAGAAAGGCGGTCGATGCTTTCAGAGTGTCGGGGTCGGGGCCGAGTCGTCCGGATCGTGCCCACGTGGTGAGCTCGGCCATCGAGGCGGGGTGCGTCTGGATCACGCGGCACCGCCGTCGAGCTCGACGCGCAGCTCGGAGATCAGGGCATCGGCGAGTTTGCCTGCCTCGCCCGGATTTTCGGACGTCACGAGGACGTGGCCGAGGTAGGTGTTGTTGTCGGTGGCCGGTCGGACCTCGGCGCCGGGTTCCGGGAGTTTGTGTTCCACGATGCGCGGATCGTCGGCCCAGCCGGCCGCCCCGGCGACACGGATCACCACGCCTGCCCGGTCGGGGACGGCGAAGGCGACGGCGGCGCTCCCGGCATCGGTCTGCCGCGGGGTGAGCTCAGGTGTCCCGCCCAGGACTGCCTCGACATGGACCCTGGTGAGGTCGATGCCGGTGACCCGGCGGACCAGCTCGGTGATCCGGTTGCCTGCGGGCCGTGGGTTCACCTCGATCAGGCACGGCCCGTCCGTCGTGAGCTTGACCTCGGTATGGGCGACAGTCGCGTCGAGACCGAGCGCTTCGACTGCCGCAACGGCGGTCTCGGCGACGGCCTGGTGGTCGATAGCCGACAGGTCGGCCGGGAACATGTGGCCCGACTCGATGAAGGCGGGGGCGCCGGTGAGCTGCTTGTCGGTGACCCCGACGACAGTCGTCTGCCCGGCAACGGTCACCGTCTCCACACTGAATTCCGGCCCCTGCACGCATCTTTCGACCAGCACCTGCGGTGACCTGCGCTGCCCACGCGCGTTCACCGGGAATCCAGCGATACGCTCGACTGCGGCGCGCAACTCGGCGTCGTCGTCGACCCGGCACACGAACATCCCGCCACACAGATCGATCGGCTTCACCACCAGCGGATAGCCCAATCGATCTGCAGCGCCGAGGATCTCGTCCGTCGTCTCGGCGACCGCGAAGTCCGGCCCGGGAACTCCGGCAGCGCGACACATCTCGCGGGTCAGGTACTTGTCGCACGCCGCCACCACCGCCTCCCGGCCGGGACCGGGCAGACCCAGATCGGTGGCGATCGCGGCCACCGTCGGCAGGTAGTAGTCGCACGAGGTGAGTACGCCGTCGAAACCGAAGAGCTCGTGCAGCTTTCGTACATACGGCAGCAGCGCGGCCTCGTCGTTGGTCTCGGCGGTGAACACATTGTCAGCGGCCAGCAGCGGGTGCGGCGACGGTGTGCCCGGGCGGAGGTAATGCCCGAGATCCCTGGTCAGGAAGCTGAATCGGTGTCCGCCGTCCTTGATTCCCTGCGGCAGCAGGGTGCTCATCGAGCCGACCCAGCTCTCCACCATCAGCAGATGTCCCACTACGACCTCCCAGCCTCATCGATATGATAATGATAACCATTATCGATACGATTGCCACCGCCGGTCACCGCGATCGGCTGAAATCGATGAGGAATCACCCATGTTCTTGAAGAAAATCGCTGTGCCCGTGGCACTTTCGTTGTCGGCGCTGGCCGTCACCGCAGCCGGTGCCCAGGCGGAACCCGCGGCACCGCGGCCGGTCGAATACACCGCGCACACCGACGGCACCACCTCGGTCATCGAGATCGAGCACGGCTCGCTGGTGGTCGACAACGGCACCCTGCAGGTGCGCGACGCGGCAGGCACCGTCGTCGGCGCGACGCCGCTGACCTTCGCCGTCGACGACTTCCAGTTCCCCATCGACGCGCGGGTCGAGGGCGCAACGGCGACCCTCACTCCCGTGCTGAGCATGGACAAGGCCGTCTACAAGCCGGTCGCCCTGCCGTTCGAGGACAAGGCGCCCTGGAAGTCCGAATACGACCGTGAACAGGCCGCCTGGTCCCGGATGACGAGCACCATCTCCATGGGCGCCACCATCGGCACCCTCGTCGGTGGCATCGGCGGCGCGGCCCTCGGTTGCCTCGCCGGTGCCGCCGCGGGCGTCGTGCTCACCGGTGCCTTGCTCACCCTGTTCGGTGCGGGACCGCTGGCCGGTTGTGTCGCGGGTGCGGCCGCCGTCGGTTTCCTCGGTGTCCTCGCGGGTCAGATCTTCGTCACCGCGCCGGTCGCCATCGGCGCCGTGATCCAGTACGTCACCACGATCAACCAGCCGTTCACGGCGCCTGCCAAGTAGGGGTCCGCTCGTGCGGCTCGCCCACTGCTGGGCGGGCCGCACTGTCTGAGCGAAGTTCGTTACCCGCGCGTACGGTCGCGATTAGGCTGCGGTCATGAGCTCTGCCGTCCACGGATTCACCGACGACGCCCTCGGCGACCACGACGCCGTCGGCCTCGCCGCCGCACTGCGCGCCGGGGAGGTGAGCCGGGCCGAGGTGATCGAGGCCGCGATCGCCCGGACCCAGGCCGTCGACCCGCGCCTAGACGCCGTGCAGGTGCGCAGCTTCGAACGGGCCGCCTCGGCACCCGAAACCGCCGGCGTGTTCGCCGGGGTGCCCGCGTTCGTCAAGGACAACACCGATGTCGCCGGGCTGCCTAGCTGTCACGGGTCGGCCGCGTTCACGCCGCACCCGGTGACGGCGACGAGCGGACCCGCCGCGCAATTCCTGCACTCGGGTGTCGTCGTGCTCGGCAAGTCGACCCTGCCGGAGTTCGGGCTCACCGCGAGCACCGAGTTCGTCCACCGCCCGCCGACGCGCAACCCGTGGAATCCGGAGTTCTCGGCGGGCGCGTCCTCGGGTGGGTCGGCGGCGCTGGTCGCGGCCGGGGCGGTGCCGATCGCCCATGCCAACGACGGCGGTGGTTCGATTCGCATTCCCGCCGCCGCGACGGGCCTGGTGGGATTGAAGCCCACCCGGTACCGGCTGCTCGACCAGCCGGGCGCGCGCAAACTGCCGGTGCATCTGGTGGCCGAGGGTGTGCTCACCCGGTCGGTGCGCGATACGGCGCATTACCTGGCCGCGGTCGAGAGTTTCGGTGCCCACCCGAAACTGGCGCCGGTGGGGCTGGTGGAAGGGCCGAGTGCGCGACGACTGCGCATCGGCGTGGTCACCGCCGACGTGTTCGGCAGGCCGGTGCATCCCGACAACCGGGCCGTCCTCGATTCGGCCGTCCATGTCTTCGCGGGCCTCGGGCACGAGATCGTCGCGAAGCGGCTGGAGGTCGACCCGCGCTTCGTCGACGACTTCAAGCAGTACTGGGCGGTGATGGCCGCGGCGATGACGCTGTCGTTCCGGCTCGGTCATCGCGGACGATTCGACGCGCGCAAACTCGACCCGTTCACCACCGGCCTGATCGGAATGGCCAAACGCAACCCACTGGGTTCCGCGGCGGCCGCGTGGCGGCTACGCGCCGGAACCGCCGCCTACGACCGGCACTTCGCCGATATCGATGTGATGCTCAGCCCGGTGCTGTCGCACCCGGCGCCGCGCATCAGTGAACTCGCGCCGGACCAGCCCTTCGACGACCTGTTCGCCAAGCTCGTCGACTATGTCGGCTTCACGCCGCTCAACAATGTCGGTGGGGGACCGGGCATCTCGCTTCCGCACGGACTGCTGCCGACGGGTCTGCCCGGCTCGGTGCAGCTGGCCGCCCCGCGCGGCGCGGAGCGAACCCTGCTCGACCTGGCCTATCAGCTGGAAGCGGCCAGCCCGTTCCCCCGGATCACCGACCGTCGCGCCGACGCGGGCGCGGCCTGAGGGCTCAGTTGTGGCGGGTCGCCACGTTGATCGGGCGGAGGCTGCCGGTGGTGCCCGCCTCGAACGCCCAGTGCTCGCCCCGCCAGGTGGGGTGCTCGGTGCGCCAGCGGTCCACCAGCCGAGGGTCTTCGAGGGAGGCGACGACACCGGCCGAACCGGTGTACTGCAGCCGCTCGTACTTGTGGCGGGTGATGGTGTCGACCGAGGTGACGGTGGCAAGAGCAGACATTCGAACTCCGGGATAGCGGGAACGGTGCGTGACGAGGCACGGCCCGGACCGGCGGCCCGGGGTGCTGCGGTGGCGCGTCACCGCTCGCAGCCGAGTATGCCGCTCGTCGCGATGTCGCGCGCAGGTTTCGAAAATCCTGTTGTTCGGATTAACGGATACCCGAAACAAGATCGTTCGTCCGCCGCGAAGGGTTACGTCCTCACCAGCTCGGGCGGACCCGGCCGGGGGCGACCACCCGGGCCAACGCGTCCCTGACCTGCACGAGGTCGCCCGTGCCAAGGGTTTCGGACCAGTTTTTGGTGAGTTCGCCCAAGGCCGCGTCGGCGGCGCGAGTACACGCCCAGCCGCGATCGGTGAGCGTGATGAGCCGGGCGCGTGCGTCGCGTGGGTGCGGATTGCGTTCGACGTAGCCCTTGGTGACCAGCTCGTCGACCAGTTGGCTTGCCGCCTGCTTGGTGACGCCGAGATGCTCGGCGATCTCACCGACGGTCGCCCCGTCGGGTGCCATTCGCACGAAGGCGAATCCGTGTGCCGGCCGTACATCGGGGAAGCCGGCTGCGGCGACCCCGGCCTGGACTGCGTCGGTCACCTGGGCGGCTGCCGCGAGCAGCAACAAGGGGAGGTCACCGGCAGGGGGCATGCTCGTCATTCTGGCACTTGACGGGATAGGAAAGCTACTTGACTATATAGACAAGTAACTTGACCATAAGGGAGACGCAATGCCGGTAGTCCGTTCCGCCGACGCCCAGGTGCACGAAGTGCACAACGCCCGCTTCACCTCGTTGATCCGCCCCGGCACTGGCAGTTCCGACCTGTGCGTCTGGCAGACCGAGATCGCGCCCGGCACGGTCGGCGTCGCTCACCGGATCCTCGGGGAGGAGGCATTCGTGCTGCTCACGGGCGAAATCGTCCTCACCATCGACGGTGAGTCGGCCACCCTGCGACCCGGTGATGCCGCCGTGGCGCCCGCCGGTTCGCTCATCGCGCTCACCGACGAAGCCGGGGCGGGCGCGCGATTGCTGGTCACCGTCCGCGCCGGCTTCGCCGCGGAGTTGCCGGACGGGTCGACTTTCGTTCCGCCCTGGGCATCGTGACCGGTCACCACCGCTGTTTCGGTGGCTGAACTTGAAAGTTCGGTCACCCGAACAATATAATTCCGGGATGAAGGTTGGGTTCCACCGTTCGCCGCGAGTACTCGCGGCGTGCGCGCTGAGTGTCATGGTGTTCGCGCTCACCGCTTGCGGTGGCGTCGCCGCGTCCGACGACGACCGGAAGGTGGTCCTCACCACCTTCACCGTGCTCGCCGATATGGCGCGCAATGTGGCCGGTGAGCATCTGCGGGTCGAGTCGATCACCAAGGTCGGCGCCGAGATCCACGGGTACGAGCCGACGCCGGGGGATATCAAGAAGGCCGCCAAGGCCGATCTCATCCTCGACAACGGCCTCAATCTCGAGGCCTGGTTCGCCCAGTTCGTCGCCGACCTCGAGGTGCCGCACGCCGTGGTGAGCGAGGGCGTGACACCGATGAACATCAGCGAGGACGCCTACGCGGGCAAGCCGAATCCGCACGCGTGGATGTCGCCGGTGAACGCGCAGATCTATGTGGACAACATGGTTCGCGCGTTCACCGACCTCGACCCCGACCACGCCGACGCCTACCGCGCCAACGGCGAGGCGTACAAAACCGAGCTCGGCGCGGTCCGTGACGAGCTGGTGGCCGCCGTCAGCACGTTGCCCGCCGACCAGAAAGCGCTGGTCACCTGCGAGGGGGCGTTCTCCTACCTGGCCCGCGACGCGGGGCTGACGGAGAAGTACATCTGGCCGGTCAACGCCGAACAGCAGGCCACACCGCAGCAGATCGGGTCGGTGATCGACTTCGTCCGCCAGCGTGGGGTGCCCGCCGTGTTCTGCGAGTCGACGGTGTCGGACGCGCCGATGCAGCGCGTGGTCGAGGCGACCGGTTCGCGCTTCGGCGGCACGCTGTATGTCGACTCGCTGTCGGAGGCGGACGGTCCCGTGCCGACCTACCTCGACCTGATCCGGCACGACGCCGACACCATCGCGGCGGCACTGGCGGGAGCACCGAAATGACCGCGCCTGTTGTCGAAATCCAGGACGTGACAGTTCATTACGGCGATGTGCTCGCCCTCGACAACGTGGAACTCACCTTGAAATCGGGTCGGGTTTGCGGGCTCATCGGGATGAACGGGTCGGGGAAGTCGACACTGTTCAAGACCGTCATGGGGCTGGTGACGCCCGATCGTGGCCGGGTGCTGGTCAACGGTGGCGCACCCGCCGCCGCGCGCAAGGCGGGCGCCCTCGGGTACGTGCCGCAATCCGAGGACGTGGATTGGACGTTCCCGCTGTCGGTGCGTGATGTGGTGATGACCGGGCGCTACGGAAAAATGGGTTTCACCCGGCGCGCGAGCAAGGCCGACAAGGCCGCCGTGGAAGAGGCTCTGGCCCGGGTCGAACTCACCGACTTCGCCGACCGGCAGATCGGTCAGCTCTCCGGAGGACAGAAGAAACGGACCTTCGTGGCCCGCGGCATCGCGCAGGAGGCGACGATCCTGCTGCTGGACGAACCGTTCGCCGGTGTGGACAAGCGCTCCGAGGCCACCATCACCGCGCTGCTGCGTGAGCTGGCCGCCGGTGGCGCGACGATCCTCGTGTCCACCCACGACCTGCACGCCCTGCCCCAACTGGCCGACGAGGCAGTGCTTTTGAACCGCCGGGTACTCGAACACGGCGACCCCGACGTGGTGTTGCGGCCCGAGAACCTGGCCAAGGCATTCGGATTGGACACAGACCGGTGACCCTCGAAGAATTCTTCCTCGATCCGCTGCGTTACGAATTCATGGTCCGGGCGCTGGCGACCACGGTCACCGCGGCCGTGGTGTGCGCGGTGCTGTCGTGCTGGCTGGTGCTGATCGGCTGGTCGCTGATGGGTGACGCGGTGTCGCACGCGGTGCTGCCCGGGGTGGTGCTCGCCTACATCGTCGGCTGGCCGTTCGCGGTGGGTGCGGTGATCTTCGGGTTCCTCGCGGTCGCGTTGATCGGGGTGGTGCGCGATACCAGCCGGGTGAAGGAGGACGCGGCCATCGGGATCGTCTTCACGACGCTGTTCGCGTTCGGGTTGGTGCTGGTGTCGGTGACACCGAGCCAAACCGACTTGAACCACATCGTTTTCGGCAATCTGCTCGGGGTGAGCCGCGGGGAGATGATCCAGATCATGATCCTCGCGGCGATCGTGCTCGTCGCGTTGGTGCTCAAGCGGCGCGACTTCACCCTCTACGCCTTCGACGCCACCCACGCCCACGCCATCGGCCTCAATCCGCGTGTGCTCGGCACCGCGCTGCTCGCCCTGCTCGCCCTCACCTCGGTGGTGGCGTTGCAGGCGGTGGGTGTGGTGCTGGTGGTGGCCATGCTCATCATTCCGGGCGCCACGGCCTACCTGCTCACCGACCGTTTCTCGCGGATGCTGCTGATCGCGCCGACCGTGTCGGTGCTGTGCGCGGTCACCGGTCTCTACATCAGCTACCACCTCGACACCGCCGCGGGCGGGATGGTGGTGGTCACCCAGGGTGTCGCCTTCACCCTCGTCTACCTGTTCGCGCCGCGCCACGGGATCATCGGCCGCCGCATCACCGCGAGCCGGGCCCGTTCGGCCAAGCTCGCCGTCTGAACCTGTCGGTGCGTTTTGAGATGATCGGGTCATGACAGTCACCGGGGACGATGTCCGCACCATCGCCGGGTCCCTGCCCGGCACGGCGGAGGAATTCGCCTGGGGCATGCCGATTTTCAAGGTCTCGGGCCGCCTGTTCCTCACCCTCCCCGAGAACGAGACCTCGATGGCCGTCCGCTGCCCCATCATCGACCGCGACGAACTCGTCCAAGCCGAACCCGCCAAGTTCTGGATCGCCTCCCACGAAGCGAACAACGCCTGGGTCCGCGTCCGCCTCTCCGCCCTCGACGACCACGACGAACTCACCGCCATCATCACCGACTCCTGGACCCAGGCCGCCCCCCGAGCCCTCCTGGAGTCTCATGAGTCCGCTACCAACTAGGGTGGCGGGTCTTATGGGAATCAGCGCT
This sequence comes from Nocardia sp. GTS18, assembly GCF_013839555.1. Lineage (NCBI taxonomy): Bacteria > Bacillati > Actinomycetota > Actinomycetes > Mycobacteriales > Nocardiaceae > Nocardia > Nocardia sp. GTS18. The sequence goes on from NZ_JACBIU010000031.1 coordinate 36,308, forward strand.
ACTGTGCACACTTTTGCTATTCAGCTCGCCGATGTGGATCGGGGGGTTTATGAGGAGTTGGAGTTGCGGGTGGCTCGGCATCCTTCCGAGACGCTCGAGTACATGGTGACGCGGATTCTGGCGTACTGCCTGCAGTACGAGGAGGGGATCGTGTTCAGTGAGGGTGGGATCTCGGCTACCGACGAGCCCGCGGTGCAGGTGCGGGATCTGACGGGGCGGACGACGGCGTGGATCGAGGTGGGGGCGCCGGACTCGGAGCGGATTCATCGGGGGAGCAAGCTGGCGGGGCGGGCGGCGGTGTACACGCATCGGGATCCGGTGAAGGTGCTCGCGCAGTACGCGGGCAAGAAGATTCACAACGCGGCCGCGATTCCGCTCTACAGTTTCGATCGGGCGTTCATCGACGAGGCCGCGCGGCTGGTGGATCGGCGCAATACCGCGAGCCTGTCGATCACCGAGGGCATGGTGTACCTCGATCTCAACGGCTCGAGTCTGCGGACCGACATCATCGAACAACCGTTGGCCTGAACGGGTAATTTGGCGGGCACCTGTACGAGTGGAGGTTGCGGTGCCCACAGTGATGAGCCGGTTCGTGATTCCCGGGTTCCTGCGAGTAGCGCGCCGCAACCGGAACTACATCGATGCCGAACGCGCCGAGGCCCATATCCGCGAGCTGGCGCTTCGCCCACTGCCCTACGGCCCGCCACGCACCCTGCGCGGAGTCGACATCGCCGTGGTGCGCGATCGTGGCTGGCCCGTGTACACCCTCACCCCGCGCACCGGAAAATCACGCGGCGGCCTGGTGTACGCGCACGGTGGTGGCTGGGTCGGTGAGATCGCGGTGCAGCACTGGCGCCTGGCCGCCATGCTCGCGATCCGTGCCCGGCTCACGGTGACGGTGCCGATCTACCCCCTCATTCCGTTCGGCACGGCAGCGGACGTGATTCCCCGCGTAGCCGACCTCGTCCGCAGCAGCGCCGACGAACACGGCCCCACCTTCCTCGCCGGCGATTCGGCAGGCGGCCAGATCGCCCTGTCCACCACACTGCACCTGCGCGACCTCGGCACCACGCTGCCACGCACCGTCCTCATCTCCCCGGCGCTCGACCTCACTCTCGAGAACCCGCAGATCGCGGTCGTGCAGCAGCGCGACCCATGGCTCGGTCGCGACGGCGGCCTCGTCTACGGCCGCCGGTGGAGCGGCGAGCTGCCGATGAAGGACCCCATGGTGAGCCCCCTGTTCGGCGATCTCACCGGCCTCGGCCCGCTCACCCTGTTCACCGGCACCGACGACATCCTCAACCCCGATGCCCGACTGCTGCGGGACAAGGCCCGCGCGGCCGGTGTCGACCTGGACTACATCGAGGAACCGGGCCTGGTGCACGTGTACCCGCTGACCCCGAGTCCCGAAGGTGCGCAAGCCCGCCGCCGCATCGTCACCACCCTGTGCGCCGATCTCGATGGCGCACAGGATGTTTCACCTCAACGCTGAGACAGGTGATAGTTGAACAGGATGGCCAGCTGGGTGACCGCCTGATCGAACGGATGCGCCGACTTGAGCGCCCGGCTGTGCACGATGGTGCCCTCGATGGTGGTGAGCAGGAACCCGGCCAGTGACACCGCCGTCGCGCGTTCGATCCCGGCCGCGACGATGCCGTCGGCCAGGCGCGCGGTCCATTCGGCGAAGGCCTGCCCGGCGATCGACTGCACCACCGGATCGCTCTCGTCCAGCGCGGCGGCCATCATGAACGATCCGGCCCGGAACTCGCTCTGTTCGAGCGGCACCCGCCAGAAGGCGAACAGGTCGGTCAGCCACTGCTGCGCCGACGGCGCGGTCTGCAGGGCGTCGGCCACGGCGCTGACGTGCGAGTACACCAGCCGCGACACGATGCGGGCCGCGGTCTGCACCAGTTCGCTCTTGCCGGAGGGAAAATGTTGGTAGAGCGAGTTGCGTGAGGTATTGCTCCGCTTGAGCAGCTCGCTCAACGCCGCCGCGTGCACACCGTGCTCCTGCACGGTCGCGATGGTGTGCTCGATCAGTCGGGCGCGTGGTCCGGCCGGCATCCGACTCTCCTCCCCGAAACGCTTGATTGAACCGATCGGTTCATGTTAGACCTTATGACGGATGAACCGATCGGTTCACATGGAGAGGATGTCATGCCAACCCCCATCGCCACCTCGATTCCGACCACCCACACGGGAATTCTCGGCCTCGGCGTGTACCGGCCGCGCCGCGTCGTGCCCAACTCGGAGATCGTCGAGGCCATCGACTCCTCCGACGAATGGATCAAGACCCGATCCGGCATCGCCGCCAGGCACTGGGCCGAAGACGACGAGACCATCGTGTCGATGAGCACCGCTGCCGCGCGCGACGCCCTCACCGCCGCGGGCATCACCGCCGATCAGGTCGACGCCGTGCTGCTGGCGACCTCGTCGCAGATGGTGCTCGGCCCCTCGGCGGGCGCGGTGGTCGCCACCGAACTCGGCATGCACGACACCGCTGCCTACGACATCTCCGCCGGGTGCGCGGGCTTCTGCTACGCGCTGGCCGATGCCGCCAACCTGGTCCGCTCCGGCCAGGCGCGCCACGTGCTGGTGATCGGTGTGGAACGGCTCTCGGACCTGCTCGACCGCACCGATCGCGGTACGGCGTTCATCTTCGCCGACGGCGCGGGCGCGGTGGTCGTCGGCGCCGCCGAGCAGGAGGGGATCGGCCCGGTGGCGTGGGGCTCGGACGGGTCACGTACCTCGGCGATCAAGCAGGACAAGGACTTCCAGGAGTACTTCGCCGAAGTGGCGGCCGCCGAGGCCAGTGGCGGCACGACGGTGCGGCCCTACATCCGGATGAACGGCACGGAGGTATTCCGCTGGGCCGTCACCTTTTTGGAGCAGGCGTGCCGGGAGGCCTTGAAGCTGGCCGGTGTGACCGCCGCCGACCTGGACGCCTTCGTGCCGCACCAGGCCAATATCCGCATCACCGACGCGCTGGTCCGCACCCTCGACCTGCCCGACACCGTCGCCGTGGCGCGCGACATCGTCGACACCGGTAACACCAGTGCCGCCTCGATCCCGATGGCCATGGAACAGTTGCTGCGCAGCGGCGGCGCCGAACCCGGCCAGACCGCGTTGCTGCTCGGCTTCGGCGCGGGTCTGGCGTACGCGGGCCAGGTGGTGCACCTGCCACCGATCGTCTAGCCGGTGAAGCGTTTCTCGCTCTCGCCCAACATCTCCAGCGCGCACCGCACCGACTGCTCGAGCACCTGCTCGGGTTCGCCGTCGAAATTCCGGTGCACGGCCCAGGAGCTGTCGCGGGTGGCGACAGCGCACCACACCGACCCCGCCGGTTCGCCGTCCTGATCGCCCGGGCCACCGACGCCGGTGGTCGCGGCGGCGATATCGGCGTCGGTCAGTGCCCGCACGCCTTCGGCCATGGCCAGTGCGGCCGTCTCCGACACCACCGGCACGTCGGGCACACCGAGAACGGACTGTTTCACCGTCACGGAGTAGGCGACGACCCCGCCGCGGAACCATTGCGCGGAGTCGGGTGCCGCCGCGAGGGCGGCGGCGAGGTTACCGCCGGTGAGGGATTCGGCTACGGCGACTGTCAGCCCGTGACGCTTGGCGAAGTCGCCGACATCTGCTGCGGTGGTGATGATGGCCTCCTTTGACGCGCCTGATCGCTGACCGGAACAGCGTAGGCCGCCCCGTCGCGGATGCCGAACTCGAACCGGCACGGGAACAGCGACGGCAGGCCGGTGGCGCGCAGGTCGTAGTTCGCGGCGAGGGTCTGCATGGCCCAGTTCTGCAAAGAATCCGGCAGCCGCAGGGTGGTGCCGTCGACGCAGGAAACATAGGCGTGGGTCTGTTCACCGTCGACCGGAAGCGGATTGCGCAATCCGACCGCGCCGATGTCGAGAATTCGCCCGGAGTTGTGGGGAGAAGCGACGCTCGGCAAATCCAACTCGATGTCGTCCATGTGGGAAACCGTAACGCAGCAACTATCCAGGGAACATCGAAATCACGCCCCCTATACCGAACTTCGCAACATTGGCTGACCGCCGCAGGTGTGACGAACGGTCTGCGCCCATCGCAACACCATCGCAAAGAACCGGAAATCTTCTCGTTCCATGAGCTTCATCGCCGGGTCCTCGACTGGTTCTCACCCCGCCATGGGGCGCGTGAATGCTTCGATCCGGCCATCGACGCGCCCTGCCAGGTGCCGACGTCGAGGCGATACCGCTCGAACCTGATGAGGGGAAGAATGACAATCAAACGCTTCTACGTGGCCACGGCCGCCGCGGTCGCACTCGGTGGTTTCGCCGCCGGTTCCGCCGGCGCCGATGCTTTCGTCCCGCTGCCCGACGGCCAGAAGGCAGGCCCGGGCGTGACGATCACCCGCACCGCCGAGCGTGCCACCGTTTCGCCTTCGCTTGCGGCCAACGGCGCGGGCCGCGTCGCCTGGGTTTCGGGCACCGTCACCGCCGACGTCACCGCGACGCCGGAGGGCGAGGTCGGCCCGTTCAACGGTCCGGCGGGCAAGGACGGCTCCAACAACTCCTCCACCCACGGCGCCTCGCAGCTGAACACCGGCTACATCGTCGGTTGCCAGGTGGCCATCGGTGACGACGCCATCTCCGCGGGCGTCTCCGGCGGCATCGACCTGTCCGGCGGCAGCATCGGCGGCTCGGTCGGCCTCGACCTGGGCCCCGGCGAGGTGAAGTTCGTCCAGATCGAGAAGAAGGACATCCTGAAGGCGGGCGTCTACTCGGTCGAGTACCAGGACGTCGAGATCGAGATCCAGGGCTGCGCCGGTTACGCACAGGCCCGCGCTTACTCGGTCGTGGAGATCATCGGCGACCACTACTCCAAGACCACCCTCTACGGTGCCCCGTTCAGCATCGGCTGAGCGCATCCGACTTCGATCGCAAGGAATGACACACATGATCGACCGTAAGAATTCGGCCCGCATGGCCGGTCTGGTCGGCGCGGCCGCCGTGACCTTCGGCCTGCTGTCCGCCGGTGCCGCCAACGCCGACACCTTCGTTCCGCTGCCCGGCGGCGAGATCGTCAAGACCCTGTCCGACGGTTCGACCGTCACCGTCCGCCTGGTCGGCGAGTCGGCCCTCATCAGCCCCTCGATGGGCTCGACCCCTGTGCACCGCAACGCGTGGGTGTCCGGCTCCGCGCAGGTGGAGGTCTCCGGTAACGCCAAGGGCGGCAAGATCTACCCCGGCTACGTGGTGGGCTGCCAGGTCAACATCGACGGCGGCGGCGTCGAGGGTGGCGTCGAAGGCGAGAGCAGCTGGGACGGCGAGGACGTGAGCGTCGGCGCCGAGTCCGGTGCCGAACTGAGCCTCGGCCCCGGCCAGGCCAAGTCGTTCTACATTCTCGACATCGAGAAGGCCGACGACTACGGCAACGAGGACCACGGCACCAACAACAAGTTCAAGGGCAAGAGCGGCTCGGTGACCTGGGCCGACTCGACCATCGGCCTGAGCGGCTGCGCCGGGTACGCCCAGGCGCGTGCCTTCGTGAAGGTCAAGGTGGAGACCGAGAACGTGAGCTCGGTCGTCACCCTGTGGGGCCAGCCCTTCAGCATCGGCTGATCCCGATCGACCCCAGCGGGGCCCGGCGTCCGAGTGGCGCCGGGCCCCGCTGTGTCATGACGAGAAGTCACCGGTGTCGGTGTCGCGCGACGGCTTCGGGAATCGGCCGCGTGCCGTGGCAGCGCGACTTGTCCTCCTCCAGCCCGAGGCCGTGGCGATCACCCGACCCGGTGACCGTGACGAGAATGGACCACATTCATTGCGGCGGCTCGGACGTTTTCTTTGCGATCACGTGACGATCCAGCGCGGGCAGCGTCAACTCGAAGCGCGCACCGCCGCCCGGCCGCTCCGCGCAGCGGATCCGGCCCTGGTGTCCCGCAACGGTTTCGGCGACGAGCGCCAGGCCGATGCCGGTGCCGCCGGTCCGGCGCGACGCGGTGACGAAGCGTTCGAAGATGCGCTCGCGATCGGCCGCCTCGACGCCGGGTCCGGCATCGTCGACGGTGACCCGCACGTCCTCACCGTCGCGCTCGACGCGCACCGCGGCCACACCGCCACCGTGGCGTTCGGCATTGACGAGCAGGTTCAGCAGGGCGCGTTCGAGTTCCATCCGCCGCCCGCGCACCAGTCCCGGGTCGATGGTCGTGAGTACCTCGGCCTCGATGCGACGGCTCGCGAGCAGGTGGGCAAGCAGTTCGGCCAGCGACAGCGGCGCCGGGTCGGAGCGGTGGATGCCCGCCTCGGCGCGCGCGAGGGCGAGCATGTCGTCGAGCAGACCGCGCAGGTAGGTGGTCTCCTCCACGAGCAGTCCCAGTGCGGCGCGCGGTCTTTCGGACAGTTCGTCGCGGTGCCCGGCCAGCACGGTCGCGGTGGTGGTCAGGGTGGTGAGCGGGGTGCGCAACTCGTGACTGAGGTCGGAGACGAGCCTGCGTTCGCGTTCGATGCGCCGCTGCAGAGAGTCGACCATGGCGTTGAAGGCCTCGACGGTCGGCGACAGGTCGACATCTTCGGGCCGCGACAAGCGCAGGTCGAGGTCGCCCGCGGCGATGCGCGACGCGGTGCCCGCCACCTGGCGCAGTGGGCGCAGCGCGAGGTGCGCGGCCCAGGCGCCGAGCGCGGCGGCCACCGCGACGGCGAGCACCGCGCAGGCGAAAAGGATGGTGCGCAGCATCTTCAGGGTGTCCTCCAGCTCGCGCAGCGGCGCGAATTCCTGGAGGACGGCGCCGTTTTCGACGTAGGTCGCGGTGCGCAGATAAGGCTCGCCCGCGATCCGGACACGGGTGGCAGGCGACGGCACCTGGGCGGCCCGTTCGAGCGTGGCGACGGTGGCCTGGTCGGCGCCGAGCACACCGGTGCCCGTGGTGGTATCGAGGAGGGCGATGGTTCCGGCGGGCAGCCGCAACGATTCGAGGGCCTCCTGTCCCGTGGCCAGCGATTCCATCCGCAACCGCAGGATCTCGGCGTGCACTCCTACCGCGCGTTCGACCGTCCGAACCCGTTGGGACTCCATGTAATTGGTGCTGATGGCATACACCGAGCCCGACAGCAGCACCGCGACGAGACTGGCGCTGAGGACGAACGCCGCTGTCACGCGACCACGCAGGCCACGTAACCGGGTGGGCAATTCAGGACCCGGCATCGAGGCGATAGCCGAGCCCGCGCACGGTGACGATCAGGCGCGGCTCGGCGGGATCGCGTTCGATCTTGGTGCGCAGGCGGCGGATGTGCACGTCGACGATGCGGTCGTCGCCGAAGAAGCCGCGGTCCCAGATCTTGTCGAGCAGCACCTGCCTGCTCAGCACGAGCCCGTCGTTCTGTGCCAGTTCGCACAGCAACCGGAATTCGGTGAGCGTCAGGTGTACGTCTTCGCCCGCCAGCCGCACCGAACCGCGCTCCGGGCAGAGGATCAGCTGCCGGTCGGCGTCGAGGACGAGTTCGACCACCTCGCGTTCGGTGCTGTTGCGCGTGCGCCTGCCCACGGCCCGGATCCGGGCGGTCAGCTCCTTGACCTCGAACGGTTTGGTGACGAAGTCATCGGCGCCTGCTTCCAGGGCGGCGACCACGTCGTGGGTGTCGTCACGGGCGCTGACGACGATGATCGGCACGTCGTGTTCGCGGCGCACCTCGCGGATGCAGGTGAAACCGTCCATGCCGCCGAGCATGAGGTCGACGATCAGGACGTCCGGTACCCCGACGTTGTGCACGTGTTCCAGCGCGTGTTCGGCGCTTTCGGCTTCGGCGACGACATACCCCTCGTCCTCCATCGCCAGCCGCAACGACTCCCGTACCCGGGTGTCGTCCTCCACGATCATCAACTGCGCGCTCATACCGGGCTCAAATATACGGTCAGCTGGGGCAGGGCGACGGTCGGGTGATCGGCGAAGATCGGGTCACCGATCATCGCGAACTCCCAGCCCGAACCGGTGCGGTGCAGTTTGCCGAGCACGAAGCCGGTGTGCGAGGTGGCGCTGCGCAGATCGACGCGCACGAGTTCCACCCCGGCGACGCTGTCGGCGACGCGGCAGAAGCCGTTGACGACCTGCTGGAAGGTCTGTCCGGTGTAGCAGGTGACGAGGAAGACGATGGTGCTGATCGCGGCGTCGACGCGGGTGAGGTCGACGGTGATGATCTCGTTGTCGCCGTCACCGTCGCCGGTGACGCTGTCGCCGAGATGGCGCAGGGCACCGTCCCGGGAGGTGAGCTGTTCGTGGAACGCCGCGTCGACGAAGTCGTTGCCCGCGAACGCCAGGGCCGTCACATTGAGGTCGATGTCCTTGCGGGTATTGCCGAAGGGGCCGCTCGGTGGCGCGGGGTCCCAGCCGAGGCCGACGGTCACGTGGGTGAGAGACATGGTGGAGCTCCTGGATCAGGGTGGGGTCTGCTGATAGACGTCCGGGATGCCGTCGCCGTCGGCGTCGACGTGTTCGGCCTCGTCGAGGCGGCGGTAGACGCGGTTGCGGGCGCGCAGCACGATGGTCGCCAGCAGGGCCGCGGCCAGCGTGCCGCACAGCACGCCGATGCGGACGTGGTCGGCGCGGGTGTGGTCGCCCGCGAAGGCCAGTTCGCCGACCAGCAGCGACACCGTGAAACCGATGCCGCCGAGCAGCGCGACACCCGCCACGTCCACCCAGGCCAGATCGGCGTCGAGTTCGGCGCGGGTGAGTTTGGCGGTGAGGTAGGTGGTCGCGGTGATGCCGACGAGCTTGCCGACGACCAGGCCCGCGATGATGCCGAGCGTCACCCGGTCGGCCAGGGAATCGGTGAACCCGCTGAGACCGCCGATGGTGACACCGGCCGCGAAGAACGCGAACACCGGCACCGCCACCCCGGCCGAGAGCGGGCGGATGGTGTGTTCGAACCGCTCGGCCAGGCCGTGTTCGGTGTCGGTCTCGCCGCGCCCGGCCAGCACCGGAACGGTGAAACCGAGCAGCACGCCCGCCACCGTGGCGTGCACGCCGGAGGAATGCACCAGCCACCACGTCACCAGGGCCAGCGGCACCAGCAGGAACGGCGAACTGATCCGGCGCTGCACCGCGACAGCGAACAGGGCGATCGGGATCAGGGCAAGCGCCAGGTAGGGCAGGTGCAGTTCGCTGGTGTAGAAGACGGCGATCACAGTGACGGCGAGCAGGTCGTCGACCACGGCGAGGGTGAGCAGGAAGGTGCGCAGCGCGGTGGGCAGGTGGGTGTTGATCACCGCGAGCACGGCGAGCGCGAAGGCGATGTCGGTGGCGGTGGGGATCGCCCAGCCGTCGACCGCGCCGCCCCGGTTGATCGCGAAGTAGATGAGCGCGGGTAAAGCCATCCCGCCGACGGCCGCCACCACCGGCAGCGCGGCGCGGCGCGGATCCCGCAGATCGCCCGCCACGAACTCGCGTTTGAGTTCGAGGCCGACGACGAAGAAGAAGATGGCGAGCAGCCCATCGGCGGCCCACTGACTCAGCGTCAGGTTCAGGTGCAGCGATTCGGGGCCGATGCGGTAGTCGCGCAGTGCCACATAGGCATCCGCCCATGGCGTATTGGCCCAGACCAGGGCGACGATCGCCGCGACGATCAGCAGGACACCGCCGACCGTTTCGCGGCGCAGCACCGCGCTGACGCGACGGGCCTCGGGCCAGCTGCCCCGGGTGAGAACGGTGCGACGTGCCGCGCGGATCATCCGTGCCGGGGAGAGGTAGGTGCGGACATGTGGGTTCCCGTCTTCGCTCGAACCCCGCTCGACCGAATTCGAGCCGGGCTGCCGACCAGACTTCCCGGCGCACCGAGCCTAACTTTGCCGCACCGACCGCACCCCGTGCAAACCGTGCGCGTCGCTAGCCGAGGGCGAAACGCAGCAGCGCCTGCTTGTCACCCTGCTTGATCTTGCCCTTGCGATCGAGCACCTCGAGCTGCCACACCGGCCCGTTGCGGAAGGCCCGCGCGATGGCGTTGGCGTTCTCGGCGCCGAGCAACGACGGCCAGATATCGGCCACCGGCTGGCTGTCGGCGCCGGTGGCGTCGTAGATCTTGAACGAGACGTTGTTGGCCTTGTCGAACGAGGACCCCTTCTTGAACGCGGCGGCGACGAACACGATGGCGTCGATCGCGGTGGGCACATTCGCGAAGGTGACGTGCACGGTTTCGTCGTCGCCCGCGGCCGCGCCGGTCTGCTCGTCACCGGTGTGCAGCACCGCGCCGTTGCCGAGCGGGTCGAGCGAATCGAGACCGGCGAAACGCACCGGCTCGCCACCCTGCATCAGGACGGCGACGAGGTCGAGGTCGACGCCGCGCTTGCGGCGGGCGATGCCGAGCAGTCCACCGCTGGAACCGGCCGACGGGTCCCAGCTCACCCCCACGCTCATCTTGGTGATACCGGCGAGATCGGCCGCGCCGTCTTCCTTCTTCAGAGTAATCACAGCTCCGAGGCTACGGACTTCCCGAGTTGCCCGCATGCCCAAGCGATTTCGCTACCTCACCACCATCCGAGCACGGGACCGATGGCGCGGCCGAGCGCGTCGGCGAGGGTGCGCGAGTAGGTGGCGGTGAGGTGGTGCTCGTCGTGGTAGATCAGCACATTGCCCTCGGCGACGGCACAGACGGTCGGGCCGCACACGGCGTCGGTGAGGTCGACGGGGAAGACGTGCGGGAAGGGCGCCGCCGCTTCACGCTGCGGGTCGATCGGGTCGAGTGCGTCGCTACGGCGCATGCCGCAGCTGATGCGGTCGCCGCCCGAGGCCAGGCAGTCGGTGGCGCGGTAGCGCACGCCGTCGCGGCGCAGCCACGGTGTGTCGCGCAGGGTGAGCACCGCGAGGCCGCGCTCGGACAGGGCCGTCCACACATCGAGGAATTCCGGCGGGGTCTCGTCGCCGCCCGCGTCGCGGGGCCGGGTGCCGATGGTGAACACCCAGTCGGGGCGGTCGGTGCCGAGCCGGTCGATCACCTCACGCGACCAGTCCCGGCAGTCGGGGATGGGTTCGCCGTTGTAGGTGGCGTCCTCGGCAAGCGTGAGGGGGCAGCCCATCTTCAGATACACCTGGATGCGGAAGGAATGCTCCTCGGCCAGCACCTGCAGCGCGGGCAACCAGTGTTCGACGTGGGAGCTGCCCGCCATGGCGATGGTGCGTTCGGCATCGGGGTCGCCGTAGGTGCAGGTGATGACGGAGCGGGTGTTCCAGTCGGCGATGCAACCGTCGAGCGTCGGCGGTGGCTGGTCGTTGCGGGCCTCGAAGAGGTTGGGCCGCAACGGTTCGGGGGCGACGGGCGTGTTCGCGGTGAGTGCTCGCGCACCGGGGTACCTGGTCGCCTCGACGTCGGTGGTCGCGGCCGGTGGCGCCGCCCGCACGACGGCGAACTCCCAGGCCGACGCGGTCGCCACCACGGCCGCGAGCAGTGCCGCGACGCCCGCGGTGACCAGGCGCCTGCCGGGCCGGCGCGTCTTGGCGCGCAGTGGTTTCTCGATCAGCTGGTTGGTGAGCCAGGCCAATGCCAGCGACACCGCGATCACCCCGGTGCCACCGAGCAGGTCGACGTCGGGGCTGTCGCGTTCGGTGAGGAAGAAGATGAGAATCGGCCAGTGCCACAGGTACAGCGGGTAGGCGAGCTCGCCGAGCAACCGCATGTGCCGGTGCGCGAGCAGCCGGTTGGGCCCGTCCCATTCGTGGCGTGGCACGTTGGCGACCGACACGATCACCGCGGCGGCCGCGAGCACCGGAAGCAGGGCGGCCGGGCCGGGGAAACGATTGGCGGCGTCGCCGATCAGCCAGCCGCACAGCACGACTCCCGCGATGCCGAGGGCCGCCAGCGGCGCCCGGCACCAGCGCGGCAGCACCAGGTACGGCGCGGCGACCGCGAGCGCCGCGCCGATCAGCAGTTCCCAGCCGCGCGCGAAGGTGTCGTAGTAGTTCCAGCCCTGATGGGTCGCGGTGCCCCGGGTCGCGTACACGAACGATGCCGCGGCAGCGGCGACCACGATCACACCGACAACGGCTCGGGCCTGTCGCAGCCGTGCGCACACCGCGACCAGGATCAGCGCGGCCAGATAGAACTGGCCCTGCACCGACATCGACCAGAGGTGTTGCAGTGGGCTCACCGACGGGTCGGCGGCCAGATAGTCGGCCCAGGTGAGCGCCAATTCCCAGTTCTGCGCGAACAGCAGCGAGGCGAGCGTCTGCGCCGCGACCGCTGACCACTGCGTGTAGGGCAGCAACAGCGTCGAGGCAACCAACACCCCGGCCAGCACCACCGCCATGGCAGGCAGCAGCCGCCGCGCGGTCCGCCGCACCACCGGCCACACCCACCCGCGTGGACCGTGCTCGGCGCGGCGCAGCAGCATCCCGGTGAAGAAGAATCCGGACAGCACCAAAAAGACGTCTACGCCACCCGACACCCGGCCGAACCAGATGTGGAAAACCACGACCAGGCCGATCGCGAGGCCACGCAGACCGTCGAGGTCGGAGCGGTATTGCACTGTGCCGCTGCGTCGTTCGGCCGTCGAGCCCGAACCTGCCGAGGTCTCCGGCGAGAGAACCGAGGGTGACCACGCCATGTCATGTGACTATCACGCGGCCCGCGTGGATGTCACATCGAGGCATCGAAAACCGTGCGCCGCAGCGAACATGGCGCGACGGGTTTGCCTTCCACCCGCACAGGCGCCAAAATTTCGGGAAGGGACGCGGACATCACCGATCGATGCCGCGCGGGGCTGGGAGAGACCTGTGACACGCGAAGATCCGCCCGCCGGGGGTGCCGAAGATCAGGGTTCGTGGTGGATGACACCGCGTGCCGACGGGCAACAGGCCGATGCCGCCCCGCCGACGGTGCGCGCGGATACGCCCGGTTTCGGGCAGCAGCCGCCGATGAGTCAGCCGCAGTGGCCGGTCGGTCAGCAGAGTCAGCCGTGGCAGCAGCCACCGGTGAGCCAGCCGTGGCAGCAGCCGGTGCCGGGACAACCGATGCACGGTCAGCCGATGCAGGGTCAACCGATGATGGGGCAGCCGCAGTGGCAGCAGCCGCGTCCGCCGTACGCGCGGTCGGGGTCCTCGTCGACACCGTGGCTGATCGGCGGTGCGGTGGTCTGCGCGTTCCTCGTGCTCATCGTGATCGCGGTGGTGATCGGCGGTAACTCCGATTCCGATTCGCCGGTCGTCGCCGCGCCGACCACCACGTCCTCGACGGTGCCGTCCACCTACTCCACCACCTCGGCCGCACCGACCTCGAAGCCGTTCGACTGGAACACCCTCGACAGCGCCGCCACCGACGACACCCCGCTCACCGTGAAAGCCCTGCTGCCGCAAAGCTTCACCGACTCCAAGGGTGTGCTCTACACCCTGCGTGCCAGCGGCGAACACGGGTGCGATCAGCCGGGCAACTCCGACAACGTGTCGTCCGCGATCACGTCCAACGGGTGCACCACCAATATCACCGGCTCCTATATCGACAAGGACGACCACATCCTGGTGTCGGTGAACGTGCTGGTGTTCCCCACGAACTCCGCCGCCCGCTCCGCCTACGACACCCTCGACGGGCAGACCCAGGACTGGGGAATCTGGTGTCCCACAACGGGTCTGGCCAGCGATACCTGCCACGGTGACATCATGTCCGCCACCCGGGTGCAGTGGTCGGCCTACAGCCACCGCTACTTCACCCAGGCCACCGGCATCTACATCGACCTGTCCGACAACAGCAGCCTCGAGGAATGGTGCAAGGCGGGCGCCAACGCGGCGGCCACCACGGTCGGCCCGAAGAACTACTGGCAGAAGTGATCAACGCGCTCGACGCTCGGCGAGCAACGTGGTGAACTCCTCGGCGTAACCGAGCTGGCGGCGCAGTTTCGCGACGCTGTCCTCGGCTTTGGCGTGCAACGCGGCGAGCAGTTCGCGGGCCGACGGGTCGCTGAGATCGTCGAGGGCGGACAGCAATTCGCCCATCTCGGCCAGGGTGAAGCCGAGCGGCTTCATCCGGCGGATCACCAGCAGTCGGTCGATATCGTCCTCGGTGTACAGGCGGAACCCGCCCGCGCTGCGTGCCGAGGGCCGCACCAGGCCCACCTCGTCGTAGTGCCGAATCGTCTTGACCGACAACTCGGTTCGTTCGGCGACCTGACCGATCTGCAAATGCGCGCGGGCGGGCATCTCAGTGCCCTGCCAGGTGCCCGGAGAGCCTGCCGTGGCGCTGTTCGGAGGCCGCGTCGAGCCCGACGATCTCGACCTTCTTGCCCTTGGACTCGTACTTGGTGGTGATCGCGTCCAAGGTGGCGACCGTCGAGGCGTCCCAGATGTGCGCGTCGGACATGTCGATCACGATATTGCGTGGGTCGTCGACGTAGTCGAATTGGTACACCAGGTCGTTGCTCGAGGCGAAGAACAGTTCGCCGCGCACCTTGTAGACCCGGGTGTCGATGTCGCCGTCGTGGTCGATATCGGCCTCGCCGATCTTCTCGACCTCGGTGAAGTGAGCGACGCGGTGGGCGAAGGCCACCATCGCGGTGAGCACACCGGCGATCACGCCGTAGGCGAGGTTGTGCGTGGCCACCGTGACGGCGACGGTGACCAGCATGACGGAGGTCTCGGCGACAGGCATGCGGCGCAAGGTCTTCGGGGCGATCGAGTGCCAGTCCATGGTGCCCACCGACACCATGATCATCACGGCGACGAGGGCGGCCATCGGGATCAGGGCGACGATGTCACCGAGCCCGACGACCAGGATGAGCAGGAACAATCCGGCCAGGAACGTCGAAATCCTGGTGCGCGCACCGGAGGACTTCACATTGATCATCGTCTGGCCGATCATGGCGCAACCGCCCATACCGCCGAAGAAGCCGGTCACCACGTTGGCCACACCCTGGCCCCAGCCCTCGCGGGTCTTGTCGGAGTGGGTGTCGGTGATGTCGTCGACGAGCTTGGCGGTCATCAGCGATTCGAGCAGGCCGACCAACGCCGTCGCCAACGCGTACGGGGCGATGATCTTCAGCGTTTCCAGCGTGAACGGCACATCGGGGATCAGCAAGGATGGCAGGCTCGACGGCAGCTCGCCCTCGTCGCCCACGTTCGGCACGTCGAGCGAGAACACGAGGGTCGCGGCGGTGAGCAGCACGATCGCCACCAGCGGGGCAGGAACGACGTCGGACAGCTTGGGCAGCAAGACCATGATCGCGATACCGATGGCGACCATCGGATACACCAGCCACGGCACCCCGAGCAGGTGTGGGATCTGCGCGGTGAAGATCAGGATCGCCAGCGCGTTGACGAACCCGACCATCACGCTGCGCGGGATGAATCGCATCAGCCGCGCGACCCCGATCACGCTGAGCACGATCTGCAGCACGCCGGCGAGGATGACCGTGGCGATCAGGTAGTCCAGTCCGTACTGCCGCATGACGGGCGCGATCACCAGGGCGACCGCGCCGGTCGCGGCCGAGATCATCGCCGGGCGGCCACCGACGAATGCGATGGTGACGGCCATGGTGAACGACGCGAACAAGCCGACCCGTGGGTCGACCCCGGCGATGATCGAGAACGAGATGGCCTCGGGGATCAGGGCGAGCGCGACCACCAGCCCGGCCAGCACTTCGGTGCGGAGTCGGCGCGGGCTGCGCAGGGCGGCCATCACCGACCCTTCGGTCTGTCTACCGGCGGACACGGCTGTCCCCATCGGCTGCTCCCAACGAAAGTTTCGCCCTCACGGCGCTCGGCCGGCACGAGCGGACGCTCGTACGATCGACCAACCCTACCCTCCCGTAAGGGTAGAGTTGGTCGGCGGCGGTCACGACGAGATAACCGCAGGTGCGAGCTTCGCCACTGTCGCCCGTCCTCGTACTGGGGAGCGGGCGCAGGATTCGGCGATCGACGGGGGTTCTCGCCGATCGGCGCTCAGGTCACGAACTGGTCAACGGCTCAGATCACATGGAAAGTGCCAGGTGGCGCGCCTAGGGTCGGTTACCGAGCTTTAGAAATGGAGTATTCGCCAAAAGGAAATCGGGGGCGGACATTGCTTCGCAAAAGACCCAGTACACAGACGTGCCGTGACGCGGTGGAGATGGCCGTGCGAGCACCGTCGGTGCACAACACCCAACCGTGGCGGTGGCGCATCGGTCACGGCCGCGTCGACCTGTTCGCCGATTTCGGCCGACAGGTCGGCGCGACCGATCCGCGCGCCCGTGCGCTGACGGTGAGCTGCGGTGCCGCGCTGCACCATCTGACCGTCGCGTTCGCGATGCTGGGCTGGCACGCGGTCGTCGAACGACTGCCCGACCCCGCGCGGACCGATCACCTCGCGCGGGTCGAGCTCACCCCGCGCTCGCCGAGCGACCACGACATCCGGTTGGCCGCCGCCATCCATGTGCGCCGCTCGGATCGCCGCCGCTTTCCCGACCTGCCCATCCCGGCGCGCGACCTGCGTACGGTGTCGCGCTGTGCCGCACGGTTCGGCGCCGCGGCCCGCCACGTCCCGGACATGCTGCTGCCCGAGCTGGCCGAACCCATGCGCTCGGCCGCCGCCCGGCACGCCGTCGACGGTGACTACCTCGCGGAACTGAGCGAATGGAGCGGTTGCCACGGTGAGCTCACCGGTGTGCCCGCCCACAACGCCCC
>NZ_JACBIU010000032.1:0-52525 GCF_013839555.1 Nocardia sp. GTS18
GGTCGCCGGGCGTCGGGCGCGGGTCGGCCAGGGACGGGCGGAGGTCGCCGGGCATCGGGCGGCGGGCCGGGGCGGCCGGTCGGCGGCGGCACCCGGCGCCTGCGTGGATCATCGCGTGGGTTGTCGCCGTTCATCACTGTCGAACTCTACTGATCGTCGGGGGCGCGGGCTGGGTTTGCGTGCGCGGTCACTACTGCATACCCATGGTCGGCCCGACCGTTAGCGCGCCGCGCGGTGACACGCCGTCACGGTAGCCAACCGACGCGTCCGCGCAGCACGTTGTAGCCGAGATAGGCGACGGCGTCGATGAGGGCGTGCGCGAGGATCAGCGGCCACAGCCGGTTCGTCCGCTGCCAGTATCGGCCGAAGACGAGACCCATCACGATATTGCCCAGCCCACCCCCGAGGCCTTGGTACAGGTGATAACTACCACGCAGCAGCGCCGAGGCGAGCAGCGAACCGTTCTCCGACCAACCGAGTTTGCGCAGCCTGCTGATGAGGTAGGCGACAACGATCACCTCCTCGGCGACCGAATTCGCACAGGCCGACGCGATGAGTACCGGCAGCCGCCACCAGTGTTCGTCGATCGAATTCGGCACGATGGTCACGCTCACTCCGAGCGCATGGGCGAGCAGATACAGGCCCAGGCCCGGTATCCCGATCACCGCCGCGAGCACCACACCCGCGACCGCGTCGGTGCGACCGAACCGCGCCAAGCCGATCAGACGCGGCCCGATTCCGCTGCGCCACAACAGGTAGAGGCCCAGCGCTGCCCACGCCAGCAGACGCGTGATGCCGACGAGTTGGAACAACAGATCGATGATCGAGTTGTTCGAGCGCGACGCGTTCAGCGCCACCGTCCGCCCGCCGACCCCACCCGGTGACAACGCGGAATCGAGCAGTGAAAGCCCCGCACTGATCCCGCTGAGCCCGAACGTCACCAGCAGTACGACGCCGATCTCGACCCGGATCCCGAACCGCTCGCGTTCGCTCAGCTGGGTCTCGGGAGGTTCCACGCGCATGCCGCGCAGTGTAGGCAGGAAAAGTCGACCCGTTGCCGCCCAGCCTGGGTGTCCGGTCGGTCTATATACGGCGCAGGCCGTTCAGGAAGGGGCAGCCGGCCAGGAGGCGGACGGCCTTGCTGAGCGACTCGACGTCGTCGGCGGGGGACGAGAAGGGTAGGCGTACATCGTGATCGGCGTCGATGCTCTCCACGCGCAGCGTCATGCCGTAGCGGTCGATCGACAGCGGGTGGACCCGGCCGCCCTGCAGGCGGGCGGGCAGGTGGCGTGCGAGTTGGGCGATGAGGTCGGCGTGGTCCTCGGCCATGTGGGCCAGCCAGGCGCCCTCCATCTCGCAGAACGGGTCGGCGGTGGCCGCCCGCAGGTCGGCGTGGTCGACGGATTCGGCGCCGGAGGTGTCGGCGAGCACCGCGGAGTTCACCACCACCCGAAGCAGAGTCGCGCCGTGGCCTACGTCGAGCAGGCCGGGATGCGGGAAGTCCTTGGCGATTTCGACGGCGAGCGCGCGCTGGGCGTGCGGCGGCACCTGACGCACCCAGCCGCGCAACCACACCAGCGCGCGCACGGGCTCGCGCAGCGGCAGGGGTGCGTGGTCGGTGAGTTCGAGCACCGCGGAGGTCTCGTTGGCGGTGGCGGCGAGGGCGGCGGCGAGCGAGTCGGCGGGAACGGCGATCACCGCGTCACCGCAGCGGCGCAGGTGATGCAGGGTGGTCGGCACGGGGTCGATGCCGGGCAGTGCGAGCACCGCGGTCTCCGCGCGCAGACACGCACTGCGCACGCGCTCGGCAGTGGTGGGCGCGAGAATCGTGGTGGGGCTCGACATGTCAACCTCCGCGACGGTGAATAAGGTAACCCTAAGCTAAGTTACGCGGCGGGTTCGCGCAAGAGGTCCGCCGCCGACACGCCGAAAGCGTGCCTCTACCGTGGTCGAATGGCGCACGACGACACCACCTCTCCCGGCGAACCTGTGCTGGTCAGCCTGTCGGCCCCGCGCCGCAGCCTCGTCGCGGGCTTGATCCGCCCGCTCGGCAGCACACCCGACGGCACGCGCGTCGTCGACGTCGACATCCCCGACCCGGAACTGGCCGCCGCCCTGGTCGAGGTGGCCCACGCCGACGGCGGCTTCGTCGCCCGCACCGAGAGCGGCCCCCGCGCGCTCGCCGTCATCGCGGGCACGGTCGCCGCGCTCTGCGGTGAGGACATCCCCACCGCCCTCGCCGCACCCGATCTCCCCTTCCTCACCGCACTGAAACCCGCCGCTATCGAGGCGACCCGAACCGTGCTGCTCGCCATCGAAACCGGCGATGAGCAGTCGGTTCGCGCGGCGGTGTCGGTCCTCGAATCCTGACGCGAGGCGCGCGGACCGCCGGTCCAGCTAATCTTTCTGTGTGCCGCGTATCGCGTATTTCGGGCCATCCGGAACCTTCACCGAGATGGCGCTGGTGCAGTTCGAGAAATCGGGGGCGTTCGACGAACCCGTCGAGCGCATCGCCGCGCCCAGTCAGGGCGCGGCACTCGACCTGATCCGCTCCGGTGCGGTGACGGGCGCCGTCGTCCCGATCGAGAGCTCGGTCGAAGGCTCCATCCCCGCCACCCTCGACTCGCTGGCTGTCGGTCCGCGCCTGCAGATCGTCGCCGAGACCGAACTCGAGGTCACCTTCACGATCCTCGCCCGGCCCGGCACCGCCCTCGCCGACGTGCGCACCCTCGCGGCCTATCCGGTGGCGGCCGCGCAGGTGCGCGAGTGGGTGGCCAGGAACATGCCCGAGGCGACACCGTTCATCTCGGCCTCCAACGCCGCCGCCGCCGAGGATGTGGTCGCGGGCACCGCCGACGCGGCCGTCTCCACCGCCCTCGCCGGTGAACGGCTCGGCCTCGTCGCCCTCGCGCAAGGCGTGGCCGACCACGAGCAGGCCATCACCCGTTTCGTGCTGGTGCGCCTGCCCGGCGTCGCCCCGCAGGCGACCGGTGCCGACCGCACCTCCGTCGTCCTCGAACTGCCCAACGAACCGGGCTCACTCATGCGAGCCTTCGCCGAATTCGCCACGCGCGGTGTCGATCTCACCCGCATCGAATCGCGGCCCACCCGCACCGGCATGGGCACCTACCGGTTCTACCTCGACTGCGTCGGCCATATCGACGACCCGGCCGTCGCCGAGACCTTGAAGGCGCTGCACCGCACCGCCCGGATCCGTTTCCTCGGCTCGTGGCCCGCCTGTTCGGCGGTCGGCACCCCGCCACCGTCGGACGAACCCGCCGCGGAATGGTTGACGCAATTGCGAAAGGGGGTCGCGGACCTATGACAAACCGCGCGAAGCTGATCCTGGTCCGCCACGGCGAGACCGAGGGCAATGTGGCCCGCATCCTCGACACTCGGGTCCCCGGCCTGCCACTCACCGAACGCGGTGTGGCACAGGCGAAAGCATTCGGCGACACGCTGATTCGCCCGCCCCGCGTGCTGGTCGCCTCCGAGGCCCTGCGCGCCCGCCAGACCGCGGGCTACATCGAGGCCGCCACCGGCACCGCCACCCAGGTCCTGCCCGATCTCTACGAAGTGCAGGTCGGCGAACTCCACGGCCGCTCCGACCGGGACTCCCACGAACTGTTCCAGCGGATCTACCGTGGCTGGCACCACGGCGAACTCGACACACGAACCCCCGGTGGCGAATCCGGCCGTGAGGTACTCGACCGCATCCTCCCGGTACTCGCCCAGCTACGCGCGCAGTACCTGGACGACGACGAGGACGGCGACGTGGTGGTCGTGAACCACGGCGCCGCAATGCGTTTGGTCGGCAAGGAACTGGCAGGCGTCGCGCCGCCGTTCACCACCAACAACCACCTCGACAACACCGAGACGATCGAGCTGCTCCCCACCGAGGACGGCGGCTGGGAATGCCTGCGCTGGGGCCGATTCACCCCACCGTTCACCGTGAAGGCCGACCCCACCCCGGACGACCCGATGGGTTGAACGCTCCGGCTGGCGCCTCCGGTTCACGGCTGAGTTGTGGGGGCGTCGGTGCTTGGAGAGGGCGCGACTGGGGGTTGGTTGTGGGGGGGTACCCGGCTCTGCGCGGTGGGGTCAGGAGCCGGGGATGGTGGCCTTGAATTCCTCTCGGAGCGGGAGGGATTCGATGAGGTCGGCTACCGCTGTGCGGAGGCGGGCGTTGGTTCCGGTGGCGATGGACGACCACTTCACGCCGTCGTCGGCGACGCTCGCGGTGATGATGAAACGTCCTGCGCGCGTGTTGAACACGGCGATGTGGTTGTCCTGCACTTCACGGGTGCCGTCGCCGTAGGCCACGCCGACGATCTCGGCGTAGGAGTGGATTTCGACCAGCGCCGAGGCGAGAGTCTTCGCGTCGGTGGCCGGCTTGCCCACCTCGCTGAGCCGCGCGGCGGTTGCGGCGGCATCGCCGGTGTCGCCGAAGATCGGGGCGAGCTGCTCGGTCGGCGCGTTCATGCCGTACAGCTCGAGTGCCTCGGTGGTGCCGAGGGCTTGCAGCACCGCGCCGGGCAGGTCGAGACCCGCGTCGTCGATGACATAGGAGTCCGGCCCGCGCAGGGCCACGACCGCGCGGTCGTCGCCCTGCGCCAGACAGAACCGGTTCACCTGGCCGGCGACCACCCACCGCAGCGCGATGATCCACTGCGGCCGGTAGAGCACCCGTAAGCGCTCGGCGAGTTCGGGCACCACCACGTCACCGAACAGCAATTCCCGTTCGGTGAGCAGCTTTTCGGCTGCCTCCATGGCCGCGTCGTGCGCCGAGACATGGTCGTAGCGGCCCATGGCGTCGAGCACCACGGGCATCTCGTCGAACTGCAGCTGCTCGAGCAGGAACTGCATCTCGTCGAGCGAGAGCACCACCGCCTCGAGCAGCGATCCGCCGCCGCCCCCGCCGAGCACCGTCACTTGGCCGATCCGGTGAGATCGGCGCCGATCACTCCCTCGGCGACATAGCGGCCATCGGTGAACGCCTCGTCGGAGCGTCCGTAGTCGTTCGCGTCGTGTTCCTCGTCGTCCTCGCCCTTGGCGCGGTTGCCGAGCAGCGGGTTCGCGGCCGGCTGGGAGTTGCGCACGGGCGCGGCCTCCGAGCGGGTGACAACGGTCTCGCCGACCGGCGCGGCCGCGGGAGCGCTCGACGACGGGGCACCCCAGCCTTCGGGCAGCTTCAGCCCGTTGCCACCGAGCGACACCCCACCGAGGCTCGCCGACGCGGTGGACATGCCACCCATGGCGGCGGCTCCGGCTCCGGCGGCCATCGCGGGCGCGACACCGGCGGCGGCGGGAACGGTCGAGGTGGCCGCCGACAGCGCGGTGGCACCGATGTTGCCGACCGTGCCGACACCACCGGACACGACGCTGCCCGCCACGTTCGCGGCCTGGGTGGCCGCGCTGACGACGCCGGGGTTGGACACGAAGGCCTGCGCGGCGGCCACGGCGGTCTGCAGCGGATCGCCGCCGCCGAACTCGCCCTGGGCGGCCGAACCGGCGCCGCTGGCGATGGCGGGCGGCATGGCGAACTCACCGGGGGTGGTGACGGTGGCAGTAGTGGCGGCCTCGTAGGTCTCCATCACCAGCGCTGCGCGAATATCCATCGCGTGCCGGGCGACCTCGGCCACCTCGAACGCGCCCGACACCACGCCGGGCGGGTTGGCCGAAGCCGCGACCGCCGCGTTGGTCGCGGCGATCTCGGGCAGGCTCGGCATGGCGATCGAGGCGACCGTGTAGGCGGTGGCGTTGGCGGCGGCCTTGGCGCTCATGGTCGCGGCCATCACGCTCTGCTGCCCGGTCCAGTGCAGGAACGGCGCGAGCCGGCCGAGCACGGCCAGACCGTTGAGGCCCTGCAGACCGACGCCGACCTCGGCGATCACGCGGGTGACGGTGAAGGCGGCGTCGCCCCAGGCGGCAGCAAGGGTGCCCCAGGAGGTGGCGGCAGCCGAGATCGGGACGGCATGCGCGCCCGCGTTGAGTGTGGTCGAGTTGACTTCGGCCATGCGCGGCAGCCAGAAGACCCCGGTGATCCCTGCGGTCATACTTGTTTCTCCCCTGAATGAATGATCGTCGGCGGGTTCGGGTTACACCTGGACGGCGTTGATCGTTGCCGCGCCGGCAATGTCCTCGCCGATGTGGGTGACCAACTGCGAGCGCAGGGTTGCGGCCGCGTGGTGCAGCTCGAGAATGCCCTGGGCGATGGCGCCGTCGTGTGTAGCCGCGGCGCGGTTGAAGTGTCCAGCCGCCAGCAGCGAGACCTCTTCGGCGCCCGAGGGCAGCACGTGCGTGGTCGGCCCTGCCAGCGCGGCTGCGGCGGCGAGCCGCTCGGCAAGCAGATCCAGCTCGGCGGCCGCGGCGAAAATGATCTCCGGTGCGACGAGAACGTGTCCAACCATGACCCGACTCCTTCTAGTGGCGACTAACGGGAACCACGAGAATTCCCCCTACGAGTGATAGGACGCGAGAGCGGGTCGTTCGGTTCCATCGATTTCCCCACCCAACTTCGCTAGCCCCATCCCAGCTCATGTAGCCGGTCGTCGTCAATCCCGAAATAGTGTGCTATTTCGTGGATCACGGTGATCGCGACTTCCTCGACCACCTCGTCGTCACTGCTACAGATGTCGAGAATAGCCTCCCGATAGATGGTTACGGTATCGGGAAGCGAACCCGCGTAGTAACTGTCGCGTTCGGTGAGGGCGACGCCGTGGTAGAGACCGAGCAGCGAGGGCTCCTCGTCATTACGCGCCTCCACCAGCACCACGACGTTGTCGATCGCCCCGGTGAGCTCGGGTGGGATGAGGTCGAGCGCGTCGCCGACCAGTTCCTCGAACCGGTCGGGCGACATCCGTTCGGTCATCGCGGTTGTGGCTGCGGCGGCAGCGGTGCGGCGCCCGGCAGCGGGGCCGGTGTGGAGCGGCCGGTGTTGGGTGGCGGGACCGGAGCCTGTCCGTCGATCAGGATTTCTCCGCGCGCCGAACCGACGATCGGCGCGAAACCCTCACGGTCGGCGCCCTTTCCGAGCCAGCAGTCGAGTTGGCGGCTGCCCGCGAGCCAACTGGTCGGTTCCAGATAATCGAAGAACAGCGTGAGCGTCTTGTTGCGGATCGCGTCGGGGCTGCCGAGGTACTCGGTGGACAACCGATTGCATTCGGCCTCGACGAACTTGTCCTGATCGGCCTCCGAGGGCGGTCCACCGGTGAAGTTCTTCCCCAGGTCGACGTTGCCGACGATCTCGACCGCGTGCGGTTGCGCGCAGTCCACCGGATCGGTCGGCAGGTTCTGGTTGATGCCGAGGCAGGTGCCGACGGCGTGCACCTTCGACTGGTCGCCCTGGGTCGCCGAACCGGTCGAGGCCGGACTGGTCGACGTGGCGGCCACCTGCAGACCGCACCGCAGCGTGCGGTCACCGTGCTGCCAACCCGCCGGGCTCGGCGACATCACGTTCACCATGAACTTGCCGCGCGGATCGAACCGCCCACCGAGGTAGCGCTGCACCGCGGGCACGCAGTGCTCGTCGCGCAGCTCGGTCATCCGCAACGAGTCCGGGTGCCGGGTGCCGTCGCCGAACTCGCGACCCGGGTAGGCCTTCAAGTCGACGACACCGGCCACCTCGAACAGGTGCTGGTCGGCGCAGTTCACCTTCAGCAGGTCGCTGCGGTCGGGCTTTCCCCAGGTCAGGCAGTCGCCCTCGTTGGCGCTGCTGAACTCCTTGTCCCTGACCACGGGCGCGGCGCCGGGCTGGTGTGCCTCCACCTTGTCGGATTCGAAACCGGTCACCGTCATCGTGACCAGCGCCGCGAGCACCGCGCCGAGCGCGCCGATCAGCAGTCCCCACCGCAGTTTCGTCGCCGACAGATGCAGCGGACCGGCGCCGCGTTCAGCGGTTTTCTCGGCCGGGTCGCTCTGATGATCGGACACGACGGCGATTGTATGGGAGCCGATCGACGCGGCGGGCGGGCTCAGCCGCGCAGAGCCGAGACGAAGATGCCGGGCAGTCTGCGCAGCTTGCCGTCACCGTAGAAGCCGGTGAGCTTGCGACCGGTGGCCGCGGCGGTCTTGTTGGCGACGAACCACGGCGGTTTCGGGGTGGTGGCGAATTCGCCCGCGAACAGCGATCGGGGCGCCGGGCGGAACGGTCCGCGCACCACCGTGCGTTCGACATCGTCGAGCAGGAAGGCGTTGTGGACGACGCCGATGCCGCTCTGGATGTCGTCGATGGTGTGTCCGGGGAAAGCGCCCCAGCTCGCACGTGGCGTCAGGAACGCCAGACCGGTCCACGAGTTGATCGCGACGGTGCCGTAGCGCAGGTTCGCCACGGCTGTGTCGAAGGCGTCGCCGAGTTCGCCGATGGTCGCCGGATGCGCGAGCAGGTTGGCGCCGAGCGTGCCCATCAGCTCGTCGTTGGCGAAATCGACGGCCTTGTCGAGGAATTCCGCGCCCGTGCCGGGCAGTTCGACCACGCCGAGGACGGGGGAGAAGTACTCGGTGCGCAGCAGCGGGGTGCCGGTCGTCGGCAGGTTCTCGACGAGCACGCGGCCGTTGGCCCGCCCGGCGTCGGGGTAACTGGCCAGCGCGCCCTCGACGCGGGTGTCGCTGCCCGGGTAGTAGGCGGTGCGGACGGGGGCGTTGTCGATGGCGGCGCGCAGTTCGGTGAGGAACTGTTCCTTCTGGTCCCAATCGGCGCTGAGCACGACCGTCTGCGCGGCCACACAGTTGTAGCCGCCGTTGTGCAGGCGCATCGTCGCCACGTGCTCGGCCTGGAACTTCAGGTCGGCCTTGCTCCACTTGCCCGGCACGATGATGCACGGCGCCACGCCGCCGAGTTCGCTGGTGATCGGCTTGGTCAGCGCGGGCTCGCCGGCCTGCTTGCGGCGCTGCGCGTCCTCACCGACACCCCACACGATCGCATCGTGGGTCGGCGCGCCGCCGGTCATGTGCACGTGGTCGACCTTCGGATGGTTCACCAGGTAGCCGCCCTCGGGGGCGCCGCCGGTGAGGATGCGTACCACGCCGAGTTCGATGAACGGGGCGAACACCGCCTGGAACACCGGCAGCAGCGGATCGGTGATCGGGTTGAGCTTGAGCGCGACCACCCGGTTGTTGGCATAGAGCTCGTAGAGGGTGTCCAGCGGCGCGATGGACATGATGTTGCCCGCGCCGAGTACCGCGCCGACACCGTTGGTCTGCTTCGGATCACGCTGGGCCAGACCGGCTTTGCGCCGCGCGGTGGCCGCGTCGACACCCGGACGCAACCACACCTCGGCGCTGAACCCGTTGAGCAGCAGCCAGTCGTAGAAGCCGTGTGGCAGCGCGGGCACGCTCACCCGGCCGCCGGGCGCGGTACCGAGGTCGACGCCGTCGATCGGGCTCGCGCCACGCTCGAGCGCCGCCATCGACTCGCTCAGCGCCTTGGCGCCTGCCAGCAGCGTCATCGGGCCCGACATCCACTCCTCGCCCAGCAGGGGGCTGTCGGCGTCGAGCTTCTTGATCGTCCTGGCCGCAGCCACCCACGACTCGGCGTCGCGGGCGGTGAGCGCGTGCAGCTCGTCGAGCAGCTCGCGGCGGCGGCGCAGATCGGTCGCAGCCCAGGTTTTCGCCCCCTCGGTGAGATCGTCGAGCGCGGTATCGATGACGGCGGTGTCGAAAGTGGTACTCACCCCGCAACTATGCCCCCGCCCGGGCACGTTGGCATAGGCCGAAATTCTGAGGATCGCGTAAACAACTAGGCTGTTTTCTCATGATCGACCTCCGATTCCTGCGCGAGAACCCGGAAGCCGTCCGTGCCTCGCAGCGGGCCCGCGGTGAGGACCCCGCGCTCGTCGACGCCCTGCTCGAAGCCGACGCGGCCCGCCGCGCCGCCGTCGCCACGGCCGACTCCCTGCGTGCCGAGCACAAGGCCATGGGCAAGGTGATCGGCAAGGCCAGCAAGGAAGAACGTCCCGCGCTGCTGGCCGCCGCTACCGACATGTCGGCCAAGGTCAAAGAGGCCGAGCACGCCCAGAGCGCGGCCGACGCCGATCTCGACGCCGCGCATCGCGCGATCTCCAATGTCGTGCAGGAGGGTGCGCCCGCCGGCGGCGAGGACGACTACGTCGTGCTCGAAACCGTCGGCACCCCACCGCAGTTCGACTTCGAGCCGAAGGACCACCTGGAGCTCGGCGAGTCGCTCGGGCTGCTGGACATGGAGCGCGGCGCCAAGGTGTCGGGTTCGCGGTTCTACTTCCTCACCGGGCACGGCGCGCTGCTGCAGCTGGGTCTGTTGCAGCTGGCCGCGCAGCGGGCGGTCGCGAACGGTTTCACCATGATGATCCCGCCGGTGCTCGTCCGGCCGGAGATCATGGCCGGTACCGGTTTCCTCGGTCAGCACTCGGACGAGGTCTATCACCTCGCCGAGGACGACCTGTACCTGGTCGGCACCTCGGAGGTGCCGCTGGCGGGCTTCCACGCCGACGAGATCCTCGACCTGAGCGCGGGCCCGAAGCGGTACGCGGGCTGGTCGTCGTGCTTCCGTCGCGAGGCGGGCAGCTACGGCAAGGACACCAGGGGCATCATCCGGGTGCACCAGTTCGACAAGGTGGAGATGTTCGTCTACACCACTCCCGAGCAGGCCTCGGCCGAGCATCAGCGCTTGCTCGCCTGGGAACGCGAGATGCTGGCCGCGATCGACGTGCCCTACCGGGTGATCGACGTGGCCGCGGGCGATCTCGGCAGCTCGGCCGCGCGCAAGTTCGACTGCGAGGCGTGGGTGCCAACCCAGCAGACCTACCGCGAGCTCACGTCCACCTCCAACTGCACGACCTTCCAGGCGCGCAGGCTCTCGGTCCGCTACCGCGACGAGAACGGCAAAGCCCAGATCGCGGCGACCTTGAACGGCACGCTCGCGACCACCCGCTGGATCGTGGCGATCCTGGAGAACCACCAGCAGGCCGACGGTTCGGTCCGGGTGCCCGAGGCGCTGGTGCCGTTCGTCGGCACCGACGTTTTGACACCGTAGAGCTTTCCACTGTTTGCTGGTCAGGCATTTATGTGATGTGGCAAACATCGGAACCGAACAACATCTAGGCTGGTGCTCGTGCGAGGAATCGGGGCGCGCGGCGATACCCGAACCCGGGTGCGGGCGGCATCGGCGTTGGCGACGGCAAAAGTCATGGCCAGGACAACGGGGGCGTTCTACGTTCTCGGCGGTGTCCTCGGCCTGACCATCACTGCCGTCGCACCGGGCGACGACGGCAACCGACTGCTGGTCGGCACCGCCGCCGCGGTCGCGCTGCTGCTCGGTCTGACGCTGCTGGCCTGGGGCCCGCGCATGCCGCACGCGCTGCACCACCTCTACCTGGCGACCGCGACCGTGCTGGTCACCATCGCGGTGCATTCGTTCCCGAACCTCGTCGGCGGGATCACGCTCGCGTCGTTCTACGTCTTCATCGCCTGCGACGCGGCACTGTTCTTCGCCTGGCCGCAGGCCGCCGCGCACATCGGCTTCGCGATGGTGCTGTGCCTG
Source organism: Nocardia sp. GTS18 (assembly GCF_013839555.1). Taxonomy (NCBI): domain Bacteria; kingdom Bacillati; phylum Actinomycetota; class Actinomycetes; order Mycobacteriales; family Nocardiaceae; genus Nocardia; species Nocardia sp. GTS18. The sequence continues at coordinate 11,516 of NZ_JACBIU010000032.1, forward strand.
TGGGTGCTGCCCGACCGTGGGCTGCCGTGGTGGTCGGGCCTGATCCCCGCCGGGGTCACCTTCGGGGCCGGGGTGGTGGTCGGCATCCTCACCCGCATGGCGTCCGACGCCGATATCGACGTACTCACCGGCCTGCTCAACCGGCGCGGCTTCGAAAAGCAGCTCAACCCGGCGATCGACGCGGCCGGACGCGGTGGTCAGGGTCTGTCGCTGGTGCTGGTCGACCTCGACCGCTTCCAGAAGATCAACGACCACCTCGGCCACCGTGCCGGCGACGCCGTTCTGCAGCGCGTGGCCGACACCTGGCTCGACCTGCTGGCACCCGATCAGGTGCTCGCCCGCTTCGGTGGCGACGTGTTCGCGCTGCTGCTGCCCGGCACCACCGAGCAGGCCGCGATCCTGCTCACCGAACAGCTGCGTGCGGCGGTGACCATGGGTTGTTCGGCCGGTGTCACGTCGTGGCAGCCGGGCGAGTCGGGCTCGCTGCTGATCAGCCGTGCCGATGTGGGTCTGTACCGGGCCAAGCAGGCCGGACGCAACCGCACGGTGCTCGAATCGTCGCGGCAGTTGCCGCTCGCGGTCGAGTTGCGCGAGGCCATCGACAGCGGCGCCCTCGACGTGCACTACCAGCCGATCGTCAGCCTCACCGAGGACGGCGGCCAGGCCGTCGGTGTCGAAGCGTTGCTGCGCTGGTCGTCCAACGCGCAGCCCGAGGTCACCACCGAGGGCCTCATCCGGGTCGCCGAGGAATACGACCTCATCTCCGACCTGGACGAACTGGTGTTGCGCCGCGCCTGCGCCGACGCCGCCCGCCTGCAGGAGAGCTTCGCCTCCCTGAACCTCACGCTGAACGTGAACGTCTCCGGCCTGGAACTGGCCGAAACCGACTACGCCGAACGGGTCGCCACCATCCTCAACGACACCGGTTGGCCCGCCGACCAGCTCGTGCTCGAGGTGACCGAAAGCGAACTGGCCGCCGAATCCCAGACGGCCATCGCCAACCTGCACACCCTGCGCGACCGAGGCGTGCGCATCGCCATCGACGACTTCGGCACCGGCTACTCCTCGCTGAGCCGCCTGGCCACCATCCCCAGCGACATCCTGAAGGTCGACCAGTCCTTCGTCGCCGCCATCCGCTCCGATTCCCCCGCCCCACCCCTGCTCGGCGTCATCGCCGCCCTCAGCAAATCCCTCGACCTACAGGTGATCGCCGAGGGCGTGGAAACCGAATACCAGGCCGCCGTCCTCACCGAACTCGGCTTCGCCCTGGCCCAGGGCTACCACTACAGCGACTCCCACCCGGTCGCCGACCTCATCAACGACCTCAACACCCCCCACTCCGACGACGACGATTCCCTCGCCGCCAACGGCTGGATCCCCCTCGGCTGAGCCGGCTTCGAAGCTGTGCCCGGTCCGCGGCCGCGCAGGAGCGGCCGCATGACGAAAAGTCGGTTGACGGGTGGTGGGCAGTGGCGAACGATGGACGCATGCGGATGCTTGTTTACGCCTGTTGACCTTTCTCGCTGTGTAGGCGCCTGGTGGCGGCGGTGAGTCGTGCGCCCGGCAGTGTGCGTGGGCTCGGGGTTCGCGCGGTGCTGTTCAAGGGCTCGCGGGATCTGCTGCCCATTTATGCGCTCTACGGTGTGCTTTTCGCTGATCACGGGCTCGGAACCGCACAGATTTCGTTGTTGCTCGCGCTGTGGTCGATCACGGCTTTCCTGCTCGAGGTGCCCTCCGGGGCGTGGGCGGACACGGTGTCGCGGCGGGGTCTGCTCGTGTTCAGCGCGGTGATGCAGGCAGCCGGTTTCACGATCTGGATGGTCGCTCCCTCGTTCGCCGGGTTCGCGGTGGGGTTCGTCGTGTGGGGGATCGCCGGTGCGCTGGAATCGGGCACGTTCGAGGCGTTGATCTACGACGACCTGGTGGCGCGCGGGGAAACCGCTCAGTACGCGCGCATCATGGGCTGGGCTCGGGCCGCGCAGGAGACGACCGTTCTCGTCGCGATCGTCGCGGCCGCACCGCTTTTCGCGTGGGGTGGGTATGGCCTGGTCGGCTGGGTGAGTGTCGGCGTCGGTGTCGTCCACACCGTCACCGCGCTGGCACTGCCCCGTGCGCCGGTGGCCATTTCGGCGACGGAAGTCGATGCTCTGGACGACGACGCAACGCCACCTCCCGGTGTTACCGCACCAGCGGGCGTTGTCGAGGCGGATCGACCGGTGCACAAGCGGTATGTGGCGATGCTCCGGACCGGGATCGCCGAATCGATGCATGTGCGGCGAGTGCGTCGCGGCGTGTTGCTCGGCGCGCTGCTCTACGGCGTCACCGCTTTCGACGAATACTTCGGCCTGCTCGCTGTTTCCGGCGGCGCCTCGCCGGCCACCTCCGCGTTGCTCGTCGGCGTGACCGTCGCGGGCTCGCTGGCTGGTTCGCTGTTGGCGGGGCGCACCGAGTCCGCGCCCGCCCGGCTGGTCGGAGTCGCCCTGTTCGTCGCGGGGATCTTGTTCATCGCCGGTGCGTTGGCTGTCGGCGCCGGACTGCTGTGGATCGGATTCCTCGGGATCGCCGTGGCGTACGGGATCGACTTCAATGCCGAGGTCGTCGCGGGCGCGCGCCTGCAGGACGCGATCGAAGGCCGCGCACGGGCAACGGTCACCTCGGTGGTCGGCTTGCTGTCGGAGGTGGTGGCGTTGGCGGTCTTCGGTGTCGTTGCCGCTGCTACACAGTGGGTTTCGATGTCTGTGGCAATCGCCGGGTTGGGAGTGGTGTTGTTGGCAGCCGGGCTGGTCGCACCGAGTTGGTTGCCGGGACGGAAGTGATCGTGGACGACCCGATGGAGTACGGGTCGTCACCCAGCCGCTGTCGGTTCGCGCATCGGTAGTGTCGAGAGCTACGACGGCGGAAAGGGCGGAGTGGTCGGGCGCAACGGTCTCGGAGCGATCTTCGGGTTCTGCATCGGCGGCGGTGTCGCGGTGCAGGGACGGATCAACGGGGCACTCGGAGCGGAACTCGGCGACGGCGTCGCAGCCGCCACGATCAGTTTCGGAATCGGCCTGCTGGCCCTGCTGATCGCCTTCGCGGTCAGCCCGACCCTGCGATCGGGCCTCGGCTCGGTCCGCACCGCCACAACCGACGGCAGCTTGCGCCCGTGGTATCTCCTGGGCGGTGTGTGCGGTGCGTTCTTCGTCGCGAGTCAGGGCCTCACCATCGCCGCCATCGGCGTCACGGCCTTCACCGTCGCGGTCGTCGCCGGCCAGCTCCTCAGCAGCCTCGTCGTCGACCGGGTAGGTCTAGCACCGAACGGCCGGACACCGATCACCTGGTGGCGGGTGCTGGCCGCCGGCCTCGGCATCATCGGTGTCGTCCTCGCGGTGAGCGGCCGCGCCGCCCCCACCGCCGCCGACACCGGTGTCCCCGACTACCTGCTCATCGCCCTACCTGCCCTCGCAGGCATCGGCCTGGCCTGGCAGCAGGCGGTCAACGGCCGCGTCGGCGCAGTCGGCGGCCCCTTCCCCGCCACCCTCGTCAACTTCACCGTCGGCCTCATCGCCCTCTGCCTCTTCGACACCTACACCCTCCTCACCAAGGGCCTCCCCACCCAATTCCCCACCACCCCCTGGCTCTACCTAGGCGGCCTGATCGGCGTAGCCTTCATCGCCCTCGCCGCGATCACCGTCAGCATGATCGGCGTCCTCCTCCTCGGCCTCACCTCGGTAGCCGGCCAACTGGTCACCGCCCTGATCCTCGACACCGCCGAAGGCCGCCTGGCGCCATCGGCCCTCCTGAGCTGCGCGATCGTCCTGACCGCGGTGATCATGGCAAGCCGAGCCGCATCGTCACCGCCGGAGAAACCACGCAACTGACCAGCATTCGTGGCCTGGTGAGCACGTCGCCGACACATCGGCGAAATGCTAGGTTGCTGGCGAGCGAGCGCGCCGATGGACGATGGCGCGCTCACCCGCGTCGGCGGGTCCGAGCTGGGGGAGTGCAGTGATCGAGCCGTTGTCGCCGACCGAATCACCGGTGATCGGTCGTTACCGGGTGCAGGGTGTGCTCGGGTCGGGTGGGATGGGTCGAGTGGTCCTGGCGACCGGGCCGGACGGCCGATTCGTCGCCATCAAACAGATCCACGCCCACCTGCTCGACGACCGCGAGTTCCGCGCCCGCTTCGAGCGCGAGGTCGCCATCTCGGCCCGGGTGTCGGGGGCGTTCACCGCCGCGGTGGTCGACTTCGACACCACGGGCGAACCACCCTGGCTCGCTTCGCTGTTCATCCCCGGTGTGCCGTTGGACAAGGCGGTCCGCGAACTGGGACCGCTGCCGGTTCCGGCGATGCGCACGCTCGCCTCCGGCTTGGCCTCGGCACTGCACTCCATCCACAGCACCGGCCTGGTACACCGGGACCTCAAGCCCGCCAACGTCATTCTCGCCGGCGACGGACCGCGCGTGATCGACTTCGGAATCGCCCAGGCCACCGGAACAGGGGCGCCGCTCACCGAGGTCGGCGCGGTGGTCGGCTCACCCGCCTATATGTCGCCGGAGCAGGCGATGAGCGAACCGGTGACGTCGGCGAGCGACGTCTTCTCTCTGGGTTCGATGCTGTGTATGGCCGCCACCGGCAAGAGCCCTTTCGCGGCCAACTCGGCGCCGTACACCCTGTTCAATATCGTGCACAGCGAACCGCAACTCGAGAATGTGCCGGTCGAGCTTCGTGAGCTGATCGCCGGCTGCCTGCGCAAGGACCCGAAGACCCGGCCCACCCCCGCCCAGATCCTGGACTACCTCGGCGTCCTGCCGGTCCAGGCACAACCCTGGCCCACCCCGGTCCACGCCCAGATCGCCGAGCAGACGCGAAATCTCATCGCCCTGACATCGGATCCCGAATCAACACAGATCATTCCGACTCACACGCCGATCGTCGCGCCGCCGTCCCCGGCTCCCGCCCGCAAACGCCGCCCGGTCCTGCTCGGCCTCGGCGCCCTGGTCACCGTCCTGATCGCTGCTGCGACCGGCGTCATGGTCCTGACCTCGGACGACGAATCCGCTCCAGCGCCCAGCACGGTCGCCACTCCGACGAAAACGATTCCGCCCCTGAGTGAACTGCGCGGCATCGACACCTGCGCATGGGTGAACCAAGCCCTCGGCGCGACCCTCCCCGAAGAGGCAGCAGACAAGGCCGCGACAACGGTCGCCGACTGGCGCTGGCTCCCGACCGCGAGCTGGGGTTGCGACGGAAGCTCGGGCGGTGCCCGTCTGGCCGTCGAAATCGGTGCCGCACTCGACGGTTTCGGCGCAACCAGCAAGGTCGCCAACGGTTACGGGGTCGCGCAACGCGGCGAGGACTGTGCCTTCGGCATCGAAGGCGGCGCCGACGGACAACGCTGGGGCATCGTGGTCGACACCTTCACCCGCGTCGACTGCGCCCTCGCCGACCACGCCGTCGATCGGCTCGCCGCAGCGATCGGTGCCCTGTCCGCCGACCCGGCCGCAGCACAGTCGCTGTCATCGGTGGATCCCTGTGCGCTGCTGGATGATCCGACGCTCGGCCGGGCGACCGCCAAATCCGCGCACGTGTGTGAATGGGTACGCGACAACAACACCATCCGGATCACGACGTCGCAACCGCGGCAGCGAGTACTCCCAGGCAAGGCAGTCGATCTGGGTGACGGAGTGATCGTCGAGGAAGACAGCATCGGCGCGATCGGCGAGCACCGCTGTCAGCGGGTGTACCTGTTCCGCAAGATCGGCGAGACCTACCGCGAGGACGTCGAAGTGCTGGTCAGCAATCCCGCCGAGAGCGATGACGAGCTCTGCGCGGTGGCAGATCCGCTGATCAAGCAGGCGGTCGGCAGGCTGCCTGCGCGGTAGCGGCGGCAAACGCGGGGGTGATAGCTTCACGGCAGAGTTTCGAAGGGGGATGGGCGTGCGCTATCGCTGGGGTGCGGCGCTGTTGTCACTGTGTCTGGTCACCGCCGCATGCGGTGACCAGGCACCCGACCACGGCGAATACGCGCTGGTCGCGCAACCGGGCGACTACGACGACGGCCCGAGCCGGATGCGTGGCGCCCTGGTCGAATCGCTGCGCCTCGGCGAGCGGGTGATCTTCGCCGACCGCATCGACCCCGAGCTGACCGCGGGCAACGGCGGCGGCCCGCTGGTCGGTGTGCGCGGCGTCGACGATCTGCTCTCGGGTGTGCAGCGCACCGCCCTCGACCCGTTCGACGTGCTCGCCGGGTTCGGCGTGATCGGTGGTAACGGTCTCGACGACAACGAACTGAAGAACAAATTCCTGTCCATCACCCTGCTGTCGCTGCCGGACGAAGCGCAGGCCACCGCGGCCGCGCAGGCGATGGCCGCGGCAGATTTCGGTGCGACTCCCGAGAACGCGCCCATCGTCCTCCCCGAATACCCTGCGGCGCTGTCGCATTGGCGGCCCGGTGTACCGACGGTCGGTAGCTGGCTGGTGTGGAAGAACCTGGTGATCCGGCTCTACGCGAAGATCGTCGACCCGAATCCCGAGCAGCTGGCCGACCTGCTCACCCGCACCTATCGTGCCCAGTTGGCCGAACTCGAAACATTCACGCCCACAACGCCAGCCGATCTGTCGAACCTGAGACTCGATCCGGACAAGCTGCTTCCACGGGTCGTGAAAACCGATGACTACTGGCCCGACCGCTGGGACTTCTTCGTGTCCGGCCCCCGCGCATTCGCACTGCGGAACAACGAACCTCGTACGCGTATGCGCGAATTCGAGGCCAACAAGGTCGACACGATCGCGGTGGCGCACAACAAGTTCCTGTATCGCACCGCGGACAGCGCATCCGCCGAAAGCTACGCCGAGGTCGAGGAACAGCAGATGCTCACCCGATACCGCGAAACCTCGGGGGTGGCGGGTCTGCCGGGTATCTCGTGCTACAGCGCGCTCCGACCGGAGCCCGCGTCGGTCCCCGCGCGTCGGTTCGCGTGCTTGGTGCGGCACGGCGAATTCGTCGTCCGTATCAACGGTAATCAGGAAGTCGAGACCCGGCGCCAAGCCGTGGCCCAATACGCACTGCTCGGTGGTTCGTGGTGAGTGAAGCGCGCATGACATCGCTGGGGCCACGTGATCCCGCGCAGCTCGGCCGCTACCGGCTGCTGGCCGTGCTCGGCCGGGGTGGCATGGGCCAAGTGTTGCTCGGGCAGGCACCGGACGGCCGACTGGTCGCGGTGAAGCAGATCCATCAGCAGTTCACCGGCAACCCGGAGTTCCGCGCCAGGTTTCGGCGGGAGGTGCTCGCGTCCCAGCAGGTCACCGGTGCGTACACCGCGGGCGTGATCGACCACGATGCCGAGTCCGAAACGCCTTGGCTCGCTTCGGAGTACATCGCGGGACCGGCACTGCAGGACATGGTCGCCGAGTTCGGCCCCCTGACGGTGAGCGGTCTGAAACTGCTGGCCACGGGCCTGGCGATGGCCTTGCTCGAAATCCACCGCACCGGTCTGGTGCACCGGGATCTGACGCCGAGCAATGTCCTGCTCACCAATGACGGTCCACGGGTGATCGACTTCGGCATCGCCCGCGCCGTCGAAGACGACGTCACCCTCACCGCCACCGGCGCCGTGATCGGCTCGCCCGCGTACATGTCGCCCGAGCAGGCCGAATGCCGCACGCTCACAGCCGCTTCCGATGTCTTCGCCGTCGGTGCGATCCTGGCGATGGCGGCTACCGGCACGAGCCCCTTCGCGGCGGCGTCCACACCGCAGGCCCTCTACAACGTCCTCTACGGCACGCCGGACACCACCGCGATCCCCGGACCGATCCGTTCGCTGGTCGACGCGTGTCTCGCCAAGGATCCGGCCGCGCGACCCACTCCCGAGCAGTTGCTCGACGCCGCGGCCCGCATCGACGCCGAACCCGTGTGGCCGGTGCGTATTCGTCGCCGCATCGCCGATCACCAGGCGGAGGCGGCGGCGTGGGCCAACGGAACCGCGTCGGTAGCGGCCGTCGAGGAGTCGCGACCCGATCGGAAGCTGCCGCGCCTGGCAGCGGCGGCGGCAGTGGTGTCGGTATTGGTCCTCGGCTGCATCGCACTGGTCGGCATCGGCCGGGACGGCACCGCGGTCGCGATGGACGACCCGCCGCTGGCGCTGACCGAGGAGGAGACCCGGCGCCTCGACATCTGCGCGCTTCTGACACCGCAGGTGATCGGTGAACTCGGCACCTCCGTCAGCGGGGTGGAAGGGTACAGCCCCTCCGATTGCCGGTCCACGTATCGCGATCCCGCCGGTCGCGAGATCAACATCTCGCTCGACACAACCCGGCCCGATTACGCCAACGACCCGCCGCTCGGGCAGACCATCAACTGGATGCCGGTGCTCGGCGACGAGCGGGAGTCCGCCTCCTGCCGTCGTTCGGTCAAGGAGCAGAGCGGCAGGCAGACGGTGTTCTCCGTCACCGCGAGCGTGCCGGGCGGTGACGGGTGTCCGGTGGCCGAGCGAGCTCTCGCTGCCATCGTCCGGCGCCTGTCGGTCGACCCTCCGCTGCGCGACTACCCCGACAACTCGATCCTCGCCCTCGACCCGTGTGCCCTCGTCGATATGGCGGCTGTCCGTGCCGCGGTAGGCGATTCCGAGCGATCCCGCGCGCCGCACAGCTGCAATTTCTGGGGCACCGACGGCTCCCTCTATCTCGACCTCACCGAAAAGACCCGACCTGACAGTGTTCGGACCGGCAACGCCCACCCGACGACCAGGACGATCGGCGATCGCACGGTCTACGTCGGCCGTGACGACGCCACCGTGTGTGATTTTCTGGTCATGACGCGGCCGAGCCGCGACGACCTGGCCGAGCAGATATCCGTGACATACCACGCCGCGTCTTCACCCCCCGCCGGCCCCTGCGCCCTCGCCACCCCCGTGCTCGAATCCGTCCTCCAGAAGTTGCCTCCCTCATGACGATTCATCCACCGGGCCCGGACGATCCGCAGACCATCGGCCGATACCGGGTGATCGGCGCGCTCGACCCGTCAGCCGGTGACCACAGTGTGCTCGCCACCGGCCCCGACGACGCGCTCGTGGTCGTGCGGCAGGTGCGCCCCGAACTGCTCGCGGAACCCGAATTCCGGGTGCGGTTGCGGCACAGTGCCGTTGCCGCCATGCGCGTCGCCGGGCCGTCCAACACCACGGTGATCGATGTCGACGCCGATGCCGACAAGCCCTGGTTGGCATCGCTTTTCGTGCCTGGTGTGCGGCTCGATGCGGCTGTGGCCGAGCACGGCCCGCTGCCGGTCCCCGCTGTGCGTGCCTTGGCCGCCGCACTGGCGTCCGCTCTCGGCGCCGTGCACGCCGCCGGGTTGGTACATCAGCGATTGCGCGCCGACACCGTCCTGCTGGCGAAAGACGGTGGGCGCCTGGGTGATATCGGCGTCACTCCTGCGGCAGGCCTGTCCACCACCGGAACAGCGACCACCATCGGCACGCCCGACTTCTTGGCACCCGAACAGGCACTCGGTCTGGAACTTACCCCCGCCGCCGATGTTTTCGCGCTCGGCTCGGTGCTGGCCTACGCAGCGTCGGGAGTGGCACCGTTCGCGGCGCCGTCGGTGCCGTACACCCTGTTCAATATCGCCAATCGCGAACCCGATCTGAGCCGGGTGCCCGAACCGCTCTACGAGATGCTGGCCGCATGCCTGCGCAAAGACCCGGTGGCCAGGCCCACGCCCGCACAGATCCTCCAGTATCTCGGTGGTGCACCGAGTGGCCCGCCGCCCTGGCCCGCACCGGTTCTCGACGACATCGGACGGGTGCAGCAGGAGATCTCGGCGCTGCGTGCCGCCGCACCTGCCCTCACTCCACCGGAACCGGAGCAGGCGAAGCCGTTCGCCGGCGCCGTCGGCGCCAAGTGGACCTCGCTCCGGCAAACAGCGAGGAACGCACCGGAATACGGTCGTGAGCGGTGGATAGGCGCGAGTGCTCGAGCGCGCATCGGCATCGCGGGCGGGCTGGTCGTGGTGTTGCTCGCGCTGGTCGGGCTCACCTACTTCGTCACCCGTCCGGAGAGTGAACCTGGTCCGGTGACCGGCCTGACCCTGGCCGAGTTGCGCCGCATCGATGCCTGCGCCTGGCTGACGTCCGCGATCGGCACAGAGGTCCCCGTGGCACCGACTCCGCTCCCTGCCGACTCCTGGAAAACGCGACAGACCGGCCCCTGGGGATGTTCCCTCGACTCGGGCAAGTACATCCTCAATCTGGAGCTCGGTAAGGAAGACGAGTACCTCACCCTGAATCAGACTGTGGTCGACGGTGTTCCGATCACCCACGGCAGTCCGTCCGGGTGCGTGCGCGCCATCGCGAGCCCGGGCGACGAACGCGAAGCGGGCATCGTCCTCACGCTGCTCACCCCACCTTCGGTCAAGGACTGCGCGGGTGTCGACCACGTGGCTGCCGCGCTGGCCCGCTCGCTGACCACGGCCCCGCAGGCCGAGCAGCCGTCACCTCTCGCCTTGCTCGAACCCTGCACCCTGCTCGACCGCGATGCCGTAGCCGAGAGTATCGGCCCGCTCCCACCGGCACCGACCATCGCCGACGCCCACACCTGCCAATGGGACGCGCGCGTCCGGTTGAACCTGCAACTCCTGCGCACCAGCCCGGTGACCACGGGCAAGAACACCCAGGTGCTGCGCGTCGACGGTATGGAGATCTACCGCAAGGACGGCCTCATCGAATGCACCCGCGCCTACCTCGTGCCGAATGCCGGGGAGGAAACGGTGCAGGTGACCGTCGAAGGAATGCCGCAAGGCACCGGCCAATCCTGCTCGATCGCCACCACATTCCTGCGCCAGGCCGTGGAGAAACTACCGAAGCGGTGAGCAAGGAGGGGATACTCGGGCGGGGATCGTCGACGGAAGGGTCGGGATGGATCAGCTCGGGGTTGCGGTTGTCGGGTTCGGGTTGGCGGGGGCGGTGTTTCATGCGCCGTTGATCGCGGCGGAGCCGAGGATGCGGGTGGCGGCGGTGGTGACGTCGTCGGCGGAGCGGGCCGCGCAGGCGCGGGCGCAGCATCCGGGGGTGCGGGTGTGGGAGAGCGCGGAGGAGATGTTCGCCGAGGCCGACGATGTGGATCTGGCGGTGATCGCGACACCGAACCGGACGCATGCGGAGCTGGCGGTGAAGGCGTTGGTCGCGGGGTTGCCGGTGGTGGTCGACAAACCGTTCGCGGTGAAGTCGGCCGATGCCGACGAGGTGGTTTCGGTGGCGGAGCGGGCGGGGCTGCCGCTGAGTGTTTTCCAGAACCGCCGCTGGGACAACGACTTCCTGACCGTGAAAGCGCTGATGGAGGGGGGCGAATTCGGCGAGGTCCGCCGGTTCGAGTCGCGGTTCGAGCGGTGGCGGCCGGTGTCGAAAGGCGGCTGGCGTGAGGTCGGCTCCGCCGAGGACGGGGCGGGGATCCTGTTCGATCTGGGCAGTCACCTGGTGGATCAGGCACTCGCCCTTTTCGGCCCGGTCACCGAGGTGTACGCCGAACTCGACCAGCGCCGCCCGGACGTGCAGGCCGACGACGACGCCTTCGTCGCCCTCACCCACGCCTCCGGCGTCCGCTCGCACCTGTGGATGAGTGCCGTTGCGCCTCAACTGGGTCCACGCATGCGCGTGCTCGGTTCCACCAACGGCTACACGGTCTCGGGCCTCGATCCCCAGGAAGACGACCTGCGTGCCGGCCGCCGCCCGGACGACGGAAAACCGTGGGGCACAGTCACTCCCGACAAATGGGGCATCTTCGGCGCAGGCGAGGACCTGAAGACGATCCCCACCCTCCCCGGTGACTACCCGGCCTTCTACGCGCAGATGGCCGCCGCGCTACTCGACGAGGCACCGGTCCCGGTGGACCCACGCGACGCCGTGGAAACTCTGCGCATCCTGGAATACGCCCGCCACGTCGCCACCCCGCCCGAAGACGACTGAACCGCGCCGGAAACGAGAAACGGGCGGTGCCGTCACGCACCGCCCGTCCCGAATCCGAACCTCAGAGTTTCTGGGACCGCAGTTCGTGCCCCTTGGACGTCTTGCAGCGCCCCGACTCCAGGTCCCACTGCCACCCGTGCAGGTTGCAGGTGAGGTTGTTGCCTTCCACCACACCGAATTTCGACAGGTCGGCTTTGAGGTGCGGGCAGCGGCGCTGCACTTCCCAGCCGTCGAGTTCGATGGTGGCCGAGTCGTCGTGCGCCTCGGCGAACCAGCCGTCGGCGTAGGCGATGCGCTCGTCGGTGAGGCACTTGAAGAAGGTGTAGAGGAATTCGTTGTAGCCGCCGATGCGCCACGCCTGGAAGCGGGTGGACAGGAAGATCGTGTTCACCCAGTCCGGTTCGTCGTCGCGCAGCACGGTGCGTACCAGTTCGGGGGCGATGCGGAAGCCGTAGCGGTAGCGGCCTTCGCCCTCGATGGGCTCGCGCACGGTGCGCTGCGGGAAGTCGAGGACGATGGTTTCCTCGCCGAGCACCAGGCCCACGGGGTAACCGATGCCGTCGCTGATGAGCGCGCTCTGCTTCATGATCGGCTCGAACAGCTCGCGCAGCGGCTCGAGCAGCGAACCCTCACCCTGCTCCCACGTCGCCTTCTCGGCGGCGAGCACGGGGGCGAAGCGTTCGGCCATGTCGGCGATGTAGGCGGCCTTGTCGCCGTAGATGCGCTGCGGGTCGAACGGGTGCGTGAGATCCAACGAGGAACCGCGCACGTCGGCGACGGACCCGGGGATCATCAGGATCCCGCCCTTGTTGCCGTGGATCTCCATCTGCTCGAGAAACACGATCTGGTCGGGGAAGATGTTGCCCTCGTCGCCGCGGTCGTCGTTGAGGTAGCGCAGTTCGTCGTCGAGGAACACCGGCGGACCGGCCGAGGGCACCACCCAGGTGGCGCCGACCTGCTCGATGTAGGAGCGGGCCCGGTCCATGCCGCGCTGACGTTTCTGCTTGCCGAAGTTGGCCTTGGTGCGCGCGGGGATGTCGTAGACGGCCGGGTACCAGATGGCGCCCGAGTACTGCAGCAGGTGGATGTCGATGTGCCCGAACGCGTCGTGGATCACGTCCATGTCGACGGGGCGGGCGTCGTTCATGTTGAAGCAGGTGGTCTCGCCGTCGGAGACGAGGATGCCCGAGTCACCGATGGGGCCGTCGGCGGGCGCGCGCAGCGCCACGATCATGATGTCGAGCGAACCCTTGGGCCCGGTGACGGTGTGCTTGACCGAGTCCTCGGTCTCGAAGAACTTGGTGAAGCCGAGCGCCTCGAGTTCGCGGCGCAGATCCGGCACCGGGTAGTCGGGCAGCAGGACCGTCGCGTCCTTGTTGACGTGCTCGCGCAGCAGCGCGGCGTCGAAGTGGTCGCGGTGCAGGTGCGAGACATAGAGGTAGTCGACGTCGCCGAGCGCCGCCCAGTCCAGGCCGGTGTTGTCCGGGAACGGGAACCACGACGCGAAGTAGGCGGGGTTCACCCACGGGTCGCACAGGATGGTCCCGGCCTCGGTTCGGATGTGGAAGCCAGCATGTCCGACACTGGTGATCTGCACGAGCTATGTCCTCCTACCAGGATCTGATTCGCCGACGCACCGGGCTCGACCTGGTGACGCGAGCCGCCGCCGAGCTCTGACCACTGCGGCGGCACCAGCCAACAAGGGTAGTGGCTAAACCGTTACATCACCGATGCAGTAGCCCTCGGGGGTCGAGACGACGGTGAATGTGCGCGTCCTGGTGCCCCCGGGGGAGGTGGTCACCGGGACCTGAACCGCCAGGTAATCCCCCTGAACTCGTTCGGATGATAGCTCTTGGTCGGCGAAGGAGGTGACATTGCCTACTTTGCCCGAGTCGGTGGCCAGCGGGGGTGCTGTGGGGTTGCCGGAGCCCTGTGGGTCCCAGGTGGCCGAGCTCGCCGCGCAGGTCAGGGGGTGGATCTGTTCGGTGTCGTCCGGGTTGAGAGGTTTGCCCGTTGCGCGGGCCAGGTAACGGCGAACGGTGTGACGCGCGTCGGCCTCGTCGTAACCCGGCTCGACACCGGCGGCGAACACCCGGCCGCAGGCGTAGCCCGTGGCGATGTCGCGCTGTTCCACGGTGATCGTCGTCGTCGCGTTGCGCCAGGTGACGGTGTCGGCGGTGGCGGTGCCCGGCCTGCTCAGGGCGGCGAGGATCGACTGCGGGTCGACGTACATGTCGGCGACGGTGCGCGGCGGGATGGTCCAGCACTTGGCCTGTAGCTCGGTGACGGTCGACGAGCGCAGGTCGGCGGCCCAGCGGCGCACGGCGGTCACGGCATCCGGATTGCCCGCCACCGCGCCGACCTGCGGTGCGTCGGCGGGCAGCGGCTCGGTGGTCGGTACCGGTGTGGTCGCGGCCTCGGTGGCGGTCGAGGACGAGGCGGCTGCCGAGGTGCTGGTGGCAGGCGCGGCCACCGGTTCGTCGCCCGGAATGCCCGATACCGAGTCGCAGCCGGCGATCAGCGCGGCGGCGGTCAGTCCCGCGGCCAGCGCGCTGGCACGGCGGGTCGGAGCAAACGGGGGCAGCTGAGCGCGTTGCACTTCGACGTTCCTCATTCCTTGGCCGGGTGCCGGAAGCGGCGATCTGCGACTACGCTAGCTGAATTGTGGAACCCGTCTACCGGTCGATCATCGGCCTGGCCCGAACCGTCTTCTTCCTCGAAGGTCTGAAGTTCACCGTCAAGGGGGCCGAAAACATCCCCGCGACAGGTGGTGCCGTGGTGGCGATCAACCACACCGGTTACATGGACTTCACCTACGCCGGCCTGCCCGCGCGCACCCCCAAGCGCTACATCAGGTTCATGGCGAAGGCGGAGGTGTTCGACAACAAGATCTCCGGCCCGATCATGCGCGCCCTCAAACACATTCCGGTCGACCGCACGGCGGGCGCCGACTCCTACAAGTCGGCGGTGAAGTACCTGCGCGACGGCGAACTCGTCGGCGTGTACCCCGAGGCGACCATCAGCCGCAGCTTCGAGATCAAGGAATTCAAGTCCGGCGCGGCCCGCATGGCGCTCGAGGCCGACGTGCCGATCATCCCGATCGTCATCTGGGGTGCCCAGCGCGTGTGGACCAAAGGCTTCCCGAAGCGCCTGGGCCGCACCAACACCCCGATCTCCATCGCCGTCGGCAAGCCGATCAAGCCCTACGAACCCGTCGGCGACCTGACCGCCGAGCTGCGCGGAACCATGCAGGCCATGCTCGCCGACCTGCAGAAGGACTACGAACACGAGCCCGGCGCCTACTGGGTGCCCAAGCGCCTCGGCGGCAGCGCTCCCTCCTTGGAGGAGGCCACCGCCCTCGACAACGCCGAGGCCGCGGAACGTTTGGCGCGCAAGGCCGCTCAGCGCGCGAACCCCGAGAACTGAGACGCGCGTCGGACCCGGAGCAGATCTGTGCTCCGGGCCCGACACCCCCCGATCAGTTCATGCTCAGTACCCACGAGCCGTTGCAGCCCCAACTGGCGTTGCGGTTGGCGTCGTAGGTCCAGACGGGGGTGATCGGCGGGTTCACCCGCACATGCCACCGGCCCGACGGCGACTTCACGGCGTTGCCCTCGCGGGTGACGATCTTGACGTCGTCGTGGTCGAACAACCAGGAACCCCGGCTGGTCGGGTAGTCCAACCGCATGCGGACCCGGCCGCCGGTGTGGTTCTGCACCACCAGGCAGGAACCGGGGTGGTTGATGTCGATGGCGTAGTCGCTGAAACCCTCCTCGCCACCGTTGTCGGTGGTGTCGACGAATCCGACGGCATCGGTGATGTCGGCGTTCGCGGGTCCCGCGACCATGACGGTCGTCACAGCCACGGCGGCGGTGAGCAGTCCGAGAGTCTTCAATCCCTTACCTCCCCTGAGTGGCGGCAATGGTTGCCTACCTGCGAATAAGTCTCCCGCGCAACGGCTTCCGCATTCTTATTGCGGGCTTAACGATGTGCCCGATCGCCAGAGCGGCAGACCATCCGAGCAGTGGTCAAGGGGGCCTGATTTCGTGTTTCGGGGGAGCACACGCTAGAGTTCCTTCTCGCACCACGAGGCCCGGATCGGGCCGAGGACGTGCACGCGGATGTAGCGCAGCTGGTAGCGCATCACCTTGCCAAGGTGAGGGTCGCGAGTTCGAATCTCGTCATCCGCTCAACGAAAGCCCGGCCTGGATGCCGGGCTTTTCTGCTGTCAGTACCGGTTCAAGCGGTCACGCGTGAGTGGCGGCAGGAACTCGCCGATCAGCGTGCGCCGCCACCAGATTCGCTGCCCGAACAGTTCGGCCGGGGTGCTGAACTCGTATTCGTAGAGGTGGGCCCGCACATAGTGCGGCGGGGCGTCGGGGAACGGGTTGGGGCCGAGCAGGCGCAGGGTGTCGGGGTCGTTGCGCAGTAGCCGCGCGGCTAGCGGCAGCGCCCACGAGCGGGCGTAGGCGGGGGAGATCGCGGCGAACCACATCAGCCAGTCCAGGCGCAGGTGGTAGGGCGCGAACTGGCGTGGCATGCGGCGCGGGTCGCCCGGTTTGCCTTTGAACGCGTATTCGCGCCACACGGTGTCGTCGGTGAGGTGGGTGTCGTCGGTGCCCTCCAGTACGATCTCGTAGCGGGTGCGGCCGATGGATCCGAACGCACCATAGGTGTTGACCAGGTGCAACGGGTCGAAGGAGGCATTCATCTGCTGATTCGGCGAGAGCATATTGCGCACCGGCCGGTAGCTCGCCACCACCACGACGGCCACGTAGGCGATGCAGACGCCGACGAACCATCCGTGCGCAGCGGGTGCGGACTGTCCGCCGGGCAGCGAAAGCGCGGTGGCGGCGAGCAGCAACGTCACCCAGTTCAGCCAGGCGAAATTGCCCGACAGCACAAGCCACAGCTGGGTGACGATGACGATCGCCGCCGCGATACTCGCCACCGGCTGCGGTGCGAACAACCCGAACGGCACGATGAGCTGGGCGAAGTGATTGGCCGCCACTTCCACCTTGTGCAGCGGTTTGGGCAGGTGATGGAAGAACCAGCTCAGCGGACCGGGCATCGGCTGGGTTTCGTGGTGGTAGTACAGGCAGGTCAGGTCGCGCCAGCACGGATCGCCGCGCAACTTGATCAGTCCTGCCCCGAACTCCACCCGGAACAACAGCCACCGCGCGGCCAGCAGCACGAGCAGCGGCGGGGCGACGGTGTCGTTGCCGAGGAATATCGCCAGGAAACCGGCCTCGAGCAGCAATGATTCCCAACCGAAGCCGTACCACAGCTGACCAACGTTGACGATCGACAGATACAGCACCCACAGTGCGAACCACAGCAGCATGCCCGCCCACAGCGGCACCGCGTCGGCCAGACCCGCCGCCACCGCGACCGCGAGCACCACCCCCGTCCACGACACGGCGGCGAACAGCCGATCCGAATAGCGCAGATGGAACAGGCTCGGCGACCGCCGCCACGACGAACGCTCGAGGAAACGCGGAATCGGCAGCATGCCGCGCTCGCCGAGCAACGCCCGGAACTGGAGTGCGGCGGTGAGGAAGGCGACGGCGTAGATCACCGCCAGGCCGCGCTGGAAGATCAGCCTGCCGTACCAGTATTCCGGTGCCGCGAACCACTCCATGCGCTCGCTCCTGGGAGATCTGCCCTCCGGTGGACTACCCGGTGTCGTGCGTCGATAACAGGGCGGCGCGCAGTTCGCGCTCGTCCCATTGTCCGGCGACACCGGGCCGCACCCGCAGGTAATCGACGATCCGGTCGGTGTCCCACCCCTGACCTTCGCGTAGTCCGGCCCCGATCATGGACAGGTATCTGGCCGACGGGCGTTGCAGGGCAACACTTTCCGGCAACCATGGCGCGGTGAACGTCAGGATCGGTACGCCGTCTTCGTCGCCGAGGTGGATGACGGTTTCGTAGCGTCCCGGCCCGAACCGGACCCTGCCCTGGTCGACGACGCGGTCCAGGTCGAAGCCGCGGCCGGGCGTGCGGTACATCTCCTGGTCGAGCAGGTCGGCGAACTGGTCGAGGGTGAGCAGATACCCCCTGGCGACGGCACCGTTCGGCCACCCGGGTGCGGGTTGGTCGGTGTAGAAGGCGACGCCGCCGGTCCACACCGGGCTCTGCCAGGCGAAATACACGGTGCCGGGCACGGTGAGCGCGGTGGTCTTCGCGGGTGGGGTGGGATCGCGGAAGCCTGCGTAGAGGTGGTCCGTGCCGGGCGGTGTGCCACCGAGCCGGTAGTAGTCGAAGCGGGTCGCGCACATGTTGGAGCCATATGCCGCATACCAGATCTGTTGTGTCACAGGCTCATTCCTGATCAGTCACGGTTCGAATGCCGAAGAAACGGATTGATCCACCCCTTCGATTGTCCCTGCGTGGGCGGGAAAACCGAAGGACGCAAGTATCTAGAACGTTCGGTCTGGAAACTGCCAGTCGGGACAGGCTGAGATCGACGAAAACAATGCAGCGACACGAGATAACGGGGCTCGACTGTAACGGTTAGCCGCGTTCTGAACGAATGACCATTCGGTCGGGAAAGCCAAACGAGCGGAGATGTTTTCATGCGTACAGTCCTCATGCTGGCAGCTGTTGTGGCATTGACCGGAGGGCTCACCGCTTGCGGCACCGAGTCGGGTTCGAGCCTGCCGAGCACTACCACTCAGCACTCGGCCACCTATGCCTCGCCCGCACCGAGCACGGGTCAGCCGTCCAGCGCGCCTGGTGCCGGCTCACCTGGCGCGGGTTCGCCGGGGACAGGTTCGCCCGGCGCGGGTTCGCCGGGGGCGGGTAGCCCCGACACCCAGGCACCGGATACCCCGAAACCGACGGCCGTCCCGGCTCCGAGCAAGGACGGCTTCACCCCCGTCGACGCGAGCAAGTTCCAGCTCGACGGCGGCCACTACTTCCGGTCACCGTCCGGGAACATCTACTGCGGCATCCTCACCCAGGCTCCCTACGGTGTCGGCTGTCAGCTGGCCTCCACGAACTACATTTCGCCGAAACTGCCGAACTGCACCGACGCACCCGACCGCAAGGTCGCCGCGCACCTCTACCAGGGCAAGTCGGAACTCCTGTGCACCAGCCAGGGCATCTTCGTCGGTATTCCACAGGACGGTTCGCCCGCAGGCGGCGTGGTGCTGAACTACGCCGAATCCCTCACCGTCAACGGCTACACCTGCAGCTCGTCCTCGCAGGGTGTCCGCTGCATGTCGGGTGGTCACGGTTTCGCGATCTCGGCCGACGACCAGCACACCTTCTGAACCCTCGCCGCCACACCGCGGAATCCGGATGGCGGCTACCTCGGAATGCCGATGCCCGCCGCGCGCAGTTTCGTCTCGACGAGCGCGGCGAGCACCCCGGCGGCCGAGGTCTCCTGGTGTCCGTGGTTGGCGATGAGCTGGTAGCGGGTGGCGGCCTCGGTGCGGGCCTGCAGGCCGGTCACGATCCGCAGATGCGCGGGGTTGGCGAGGAAATGCTCGGCCATTTCGGTGGCGAGTTCGTCGAGCCGGGGATCGTCGGGTGCCCACGCCTCGATGTCGGTGCTGCGACGGAGCAGGGTGACGAATCGCGGGTCCTCGATCGCGTTCTCGACATCGGCGAGGTAGTCGTCGAATCCTTCCGGGACCAGCGCCCGCGCCAGCACCCACCCTTCCCTTGCCGCCGCGATCTCGGCCGGGGGATACCCGAGGCTCGGCATCCGGGCGAGCAGCGCGACCGCGCGGTCGGGCAGCAGCGCCCGGTTGCCGTCGGAGAGCCGGTGCAGGGTGTCGCGGCGGGCGGTGAGTTCCGAGATGCGTTCGGTGAGTTGACGTTCCACCTCGGCGATAGCGGCGGCGAACTGGTCGGCGTCGGACTCGAGCAGCGGACCGATCTCCGCGAGCGGCACCCCGGCCCCGGCCAGCGTCCGCACCTGCACCAGCCGCAACAGCTCCGCCGACCCGTAGCGCCGGTACCCGGCGCTGTCGCGTTCGGGCTCGGTGACCAGCCCCAGCTTGTGGTAGTGCCGAACCGTTTTCACCGTGACCCCGACGAACACCGCCGCCTGTCCGATCGTCACCCCGTTGCGCATGGGATCAGCTTGCCTTGTGCGCCTGCGGATTTCAGGCCACCGCGTCGGGTTCGCCACCGAACGCCGCGTCTACCAGCGCCTTCTGTGCCACCTGGAAAGCCGGTGCCATCGACATCTCGGCGTCGTCGACGTAGGTGAGGTACGCGGTCATGGTGGTCGCGCCGTCGGGCGTGCTGTACATCAGCATCGCGTACCCGGCGATCCCGCCGTTGTGGGTGACCACGGTGACGCCGCCCTCGGTTTCCTGCACGAACACCCCGAGTCCGTAGTCCATCTTCGGGATGCCGGTGGGGTGGGTGGTGAGCATCTCGGCCAGCAGCGGTTCGGGCAGCAGCTTGCCGCCGACCAGGGCGCTGATGAAGGTGTGCAGGTCGGCGGTCGTGGAGATCATGTCGCCACCGGTGCAGACCCACGAGGGGTTGTGCTCGCTGACGTCGATCGTGTGCTGTTCGTCGCCGTCGGTGTAGCGGTAGTAGGCGTGCGGGTGCGGTTCGGGCAGGTCGGTCGAGGTACCGGGCAGCACGGTGCCGGTCATGCCGAGCGGACCGAGGATCAGCCGCTGTGCCTCCTCGGCGAGGGTGCGGCCGGTGACGGCCTCGACCACCAGCCGGGCGATGATGTAGTTGGTGTTGGAGTAGCTCCAGCCGGTGCCCGGCTCGAACCGGGCGGGCTTGCCGAGCGCGAAGGTCACCAGCTCGGCGGGGGTGTAGGTGTGGAACCGCTTGTCGGCCCACTCCTTGCCCGAGATGGTCGACGGCACACCGCCGCTGATGCTGCCGTCCTCGGACGGCTCACCGGTGATGTTGAAGATGCCGCTGGTGTGCTGCAACAGCATTCGCACGGTGACCCGCTCGTCGAGCGCGTAGTCGGGCAGGTAGCTCAGGACCGGCGCGTCGAGGTCGATGAGGCCCTCGGAGACGAGTTGCAGGACGATGGTCGCGGTGAAGGGCTTGGTGTTGCTGCCGATGCGGACGTGACCGTCGACCGGCGCTGCGGTCGTGCCACCGAGTTCGCTCACGCCGGCGCTGCCGACCCATTCGCCCTGGCTGTCGTGCACGCGCAGCGAGGCGGCGAGGAAACCGGACCCGACGATGTCGTCGAGGATCTTGGTGAGTTCTGGACGGTGCTGGGCCGCGGTGTTTTCGGTGATGGTCATGATGGTCGCTCCTGTTCGCGTTTCCGGCTTTTCCTGCCGCTGCGACCAAGGCTCCACCCTGACCTCGGGTCAACCTCAAGAGTGATCTGAGTCACATGAATGCGGGGCGGCAGTCGACTGCCGCCCCGCACCGAGCACCTACTGGGCCGTCGACTTGAACCGTCGCAGCCGCAGGCTGTTGCTCACCACGAAGACCGAGCTGAATGCCATCGCGGCACCGGCAAGCATCGGGTTGAGCAGGCCCGCCATGGCCAGCGGGATCGCGGCAACGTTGTAGGCGAAAGCCCAGAACAGGTTGCCCTTGATGGTGGCCAGGGTGCGGCGCGAGAGGCGGATCGCGTCGGCCGCGGCCCGCAGGTCACCTCGCACCAGGGTGAGGTCGGCGGCCTCGATGGCCACGTCGGTGCCGGTGCCCATCGACAGGCCGAGATCGGCCTGGGCCAGGGCGGGTGCGTCGTTCACACCGTCACCGACCATGGCGACGACCTTGCCCTCGGCCTGCAACCGCTTCACCGTTTCCACCTTGTCCTGCGGCAGCACCTCGGCGATCACCTGTTCGATGCCGACCTCGGCGGCGATGGCGTTCGCCGCGCGGGTGTTGTCGCCGGTGAGCAGGATCGGGGTGAGGCCGAGCTCGCGGAACTGCGCGATGGCCTGTGCGGAGGTAGGTTTCACCGCGTCGGCGACCACGAGCACGCCGCGTGCCTTGCCGTCCCAGCCGATCGCCACGGCGGTCTTGCCCGTCGATTCGGCGTCGGCCATGGCGGTGGCGAGGTCGTCACCGAGGGGTTGGGACCAGTCGGCCAGCAGCCGAGCCCGGCCCACGATCACGGCGTGACCGTCGACGACACCCTGCACGCCGAGACCCTCGATATTGGCGAAACCCTCCACCTCGGGCAACGTTCCGGCATCGCGTGCGGCCTTGGCGATCGCCTGGGCGATCGGGTGCTCCGAGGAATCCTCCAGCGCACCGGCCAGTTCCAGCACGCGGGCGCGCTCTTCACCCTCGGCGGGGATCACGTCGAGCAGGGTCATCTTGCCGGTGGTGACGGTGCCGGTCTTGTCCAGCACGATGGTGTCGACCTTGCGGGTCGATTCCAGCATCTCGGGGCCCTTGATGAGGATGCCGAGCTGGGCGCCGCGTCCGGTGCCGACCATCAGTGCGGTCGGGGTGGCCAGGCCGAGGGCGCACGGGCAGGCGATGATGAGCACCGCGACTCCGGCGGTGAACGCGGCGGCGATGGAACCGCCTGTGCCGAGCCAGAACCCGAGAGTCGCGACGGCCAGCGCGATGACGATCGGGACGAAGATGCCCGAGATCTTGTCGGCCAGTCGCTGGGCCTGTGCCTTGCCGGTCTGGGCGTCCTCGACCATCTGCGCCATCTGGGCGAGCTGGGTGTCGGAGCCGATTCTGGTGGCGCGCACCAGGAGTCGTCCGCCGACGTTCACGGTCGCACCGGTGACGGTGTCGTCCACGCCGACCTCCACCGGCACCGATTCGCCGGTGAGCATCGAGGCGTCGACAGCGGAACTGCCCTCGGTCACCACACCGTCGGTGGCGATCTTCTCACCGGGGCGGACGACGAACACATCACCGACAGCCAACTGCTCCACCGGGATTCGTGTCTCCACGCCGTTACGCACCACGGCCACGTCCTTGGCGCCCAGCTCGAGCAGCGCCTTCAGCGCGGCACCGGCGCGGCGCTTGGACCTGGCCTCGAAGTAGCGTCCGGCCAGGATGAACGTGGTGACGCCCGCGGCGGCCTCGAGGTAGATGCTGCCGGTGCCGTCCATCCGGGCGATGGTGAATTCGAACGGGTGCGTCATGCCCGGTGTGCCCGCGGTGCCCCAGAACAGGGCGTACAGCGACCACCCGAACGCGGCGAGCGTGCCCATCGACACCAGGGTGTCCATGGTCGCGGTGCCGTGCTTCAGGTTGGTCCAGGCAGCCTTGTGGAACGGCAGCGCGCCCCAGATCACGACCGGTGCGGCCAGGGTGAGCGAGAGCCACTGCCAGTTGGTGAACTGCAGAGCGGGGATCATCGCCATCGCGATCACCGGGACGGTCAGGACCAGCGACACCAGCAGGCGGGTGCGCAGCGACGCGGTCGGGTCGTCCTCGGTGGGCGCGTCGGTGGTCTCGGGCTGCTTCGGGGCGGGCAGTGCCGCGGTGTAGCCGGCCTGCTCGACGGTGGCGATCAGGTCCTCGGGGGACACGTCACCGGTGACATCCACGCGCGCCTTCTCGGTGGCGTAGTTGACGGTCGCGGTGACGCCGTCGAGCTTGTTGAGCTTCTTCTCGATGCGGTTCGCGCAGGAAGCGCAGGTCATGCCACCGATCACCAGTTCTACCTGGCCGGTGCCCGGTGGGTGTGTCACGGCGGTCATGGGATGCTCCGATCGTTTCCTGATATCGATTCTTGCTGAAGGTTTGCGGTTGGTGCTCAGTGGCCGTGGCCGGGGGTGCCGTGGTCGGCCGGTGCGCTGGTCGGGGCGGGAGTGCTCGCACCCGACTGGGCGACGCGCAGGGTGAACTCGGCGGTGCGGACCACGCCCTGGTGCTGGAAGTCGAGGAACAGGCGGTAGTCGCCCGCGCTCGGCGCGTTCACCACGAAGTCGATGCCGGGACCGGCCGGTGTCACGCCGTCGCCGGGTGTGCCTTCGGGGTGAACGTGCAGGTAGGCGAGGTCGGCGGCGCGCAGGGCGACCAGGTGGCCGTAGGCGCCGAGGTAGGGCTGCAGGTCGGTGACCGGGATGCCGTTGCGGCTCACCGACAGCGTGACCTTCGAGGACTCGCCCGGCTTCACCGTGCCGTTCAGGGCGACGGTGTACTCGCCGACCTTCGCGGTGGTCGCCGGGGCGGGCAGCGCCTGCACGTCATAGTTGCCTGCCACGCGCAGGTCGGCGCCGAGGGTCAGGTTCGACCCGCCCGCCGGGGTGAAGTCGGCGAACACCCGGTAGTCGCCCGCACGGCTCAGGTTCAGCGGCACCGACCAGGTGCCCGCGGCGTCGAGAACCGGGTGGACGTGCTGGAAGGCGGCCATGTCGCGGCGGACCACGATCAGGTGCAGGTCCTTGTCGTGGCTGGTCTTGTACTCGGTGAGCGGTGCGCCGGTCGCGTCGAGGATGCGGAACGAGACGGGCGTCTGCGCCGCGCTCTTCACGACCGTCGTGTCCAGGGCCAGTGTGTAGCCCTGGTCGGTGACCAGCAGGCCACCGGGCAGGTCGCCGGCCGGTGCCGCCGCCGCGTGCTCCCCGTGCCCGGCCGGAGCCTGCGTGGGCTCCGGACCGACCAGGGCGCCGACACCCAGAGCGATCCCGAAGACCGCCGCGAGGCCGAGGGTGAATCCGGCGAACTTGCCTGTTGCGTTCATTGGGATGCTCCGTTTCGGGTTCAGTCTGCGAGCTGGAAGCCGGCCGCGGTGACGGCGTCGGCGAGGGCGGTGCGGTCGGGGGTGGCGCCGTCGATGGTCACCGAGCCTGCGGCCAGGTCGACCTCGACGCCGGTGACGCCGGGCAGGGCGCCGACCTTGTCGCGCACCTTGTTGGTGCAGCAGCCGCAGGTCATACCGGTGACGGTCACGGTGGTGCTCATGCTGTTCTCCTCTTTTGTCGTCATCATTACCATACCCCCCTAGGGTAGGTTGTCAAACCTGGGCGGGGGGCTTGTCCTCGGCGGGGCTGCGCAGGGTCGCCGCCGCGATGCCCGCGCCGGCCAGGGCCAGCAGGCCCGCGCCGAGGAAGGCTGCGGAGTAGCCGTCGGTGAGTGCCGTCGGATCGCCCAGTTCACCCGCGCCGAACGCGGCCGCCACCGCCGTCATCGCGGCCAGGCCGAGCGCCGAACCCACCTGGTAGCTGACATTGACGATGCCCGAGGCGAGCCCGCCCTCCTCTGGCCGCGCCGCCGAGATGGCGGTGCCGAGCGAGGGGATGAACGCCAGCGACATACCGCCCGCGGCCACCAGCGAGGCCGGCAGCACGTCGACCCAGAAGTTGCCGGTGGGGCGAACCAGCGACATGATGCCCAGGCCGAGACCGAGCACCACCAGGCCGGTCACGATCATCGGCTTGGCGCCGAATCGCTGCATCGCCTTGGGGGCGAGCACGACCATGCCGAGCATGATGAGCGTCGTCATCGGCAGCAGCGCCGCGCCCGAGGGGAACGCGCTGTAGCCGAGGACCTGCTGTAGGTACAGGTTGAGGAAGAACCACATCGGCACCCACGCGGCGGCCAGCGCGAACTGGGCGAAGTTGGCGGCGGCCAGGTTCGGTGCGCGGAAGATGCTCAGCCGCATCAGCGGTTCCGAGCGGCGCGACTGGATGGCGACGAAACCGGCGAGCAAGGCGGCGGCGACGGCAAGCACGCCCCAGGTCTGCCCGGATGCCCAGCCGACCTCCGGCGCCTGCACGATGGCGTACACGGCGGCGGCCAAACCGGCTGTCACAGTGACGGATCCGGCGAGGTCGATGGATCCCTTACGGGCGGGCGCGGCGGGCATCAACAGCGGAACCGCGATCAGCGCGAGCACGGCGATCGGGATATTGATGTAGAAAACCCAAGGCCAGCTCACATATTCGGTGATGACGCCACCCAGGAACACGCCCGCCGTACCGCCTGCAGGCGCGGCCGCGCCATACACCGCGAGTGCCTTGGTGAGTTCCTGCGGCGTACCGCCGAACAACATCATCAGCAGCGTGAGCGCCGACGGTGCGATCAGCGCCGAACCGGCTCCTTGGATCGCCCGACCGGCCAGCTCGACGCCGACCGAACCCGCGGCACCGGCGATCACCGAGCCGACGGCCAGCACCAGCCAGCCCGCCCCGAACACCCGCCGGGCGCCGAACAGGTCCGACAGCCGGCCGCCGAGCAGGAGCAGACCGCCGAAGGCGATCACGTAGGCATTGAAGACCCAGGTGAGATTCCCGGGGGTGAAGCCGAGTTCGGCCTGCATCTTGGGCAGCGCGATCCCGATGATCGAGGTGTCCATGATGACCATGAATTGCGCGGCGGCGATCACCGCCAGCGCCCACCATCTGCGGGTGGATTGCGATTGCGTAGTCACGACTTTCGTCCTTTCGAGCGGAGTGCGTCTCGTGGACGGTACCTTACCCCCCTAGGGTATAAAGGTGTCAAGAGTGGATTCGCTCGAACGACAAACGCCCGGCTCGCAGGTGCGGGCCGGGCGTTGGGAGGGAGGGTCAGTGGGCGTGCAGGTTTCGGGCGGTCGGTGAGGTCGGCGTGGTTGCCGGGTCCGGCGCGGTGCCGAGCAGTCGATCGGCCGTGCCGGTGGTGGTGACCGTGAACCAGTAGTGCTCGTTCTTGTAGTGGTGATGGCGATGATTGCGCCAAACCGCCCGATACGCGGCATGTTTCGGCTTGTAGTCGGTGTGGATCAGGTAGTGCGTCCACTCGTAGAGCAGGCCGAGGACGGTGATGGTGAGCAGGAAAGTGAGGCCGAGGCCGAGGCGCGGGAACGCGAGCAGCGCGATCGCCACCAGGGCGACGATGGTGAGCAGCAACGACTTCGGTGGGATGAAGATCAGTGGCACGTCACGGGGGTCGACGTGGTGCGCGCGGTGTTTGCGGGCCAGCTCGCTGTCGAGGGTCACCGGGCCGAGATGCCTCGGTCGCCAATGCAGCACGGTGACGTGGATGACCCATTCGATCAGCGGGAATGCCGCCAGGATAAGGATCGGCACCAGTGCGTCGGTGAGCTGCCAATCCCCGACCAGGACGCGTGCGACCAAAGCGGCGATCAGTACCGCGCCGATCATCCACGGCGACGGATGCCGAAGGAATTCTCGCGCCGCCGCGCCCAGGGTCGCGCTGCGGCGAATTCGGCCCGAGCTGCCTGCGGATTCGCTTCGCTTCGTGCGATGCGCATGCTCGGCGGAGCCTGCGCCGGTCCGTTCGGGAGCCTTCTCGCCTGTGCCGGTGGTGGTTTCGTGCGACGACGTTGTCGGACGGTCAGTAGTCATGGTGCTTCCTCGGGTGGATCATGCCCCGTCGAGGGCATGTATGAGAGCGGTGGTCGCCGGCTCGAGCAGTGCCCGAGCGCATTCGGCGGCCCGTTCCGGCTCGCCCGCGTCGATCGCGGCGGCCAGGTCTCGATACGCGCCCCCATTGCCCACCTCGGCGGACATGATCGGCGCGAGCGCGGCCAACGCGGGTTCATAGGCTGCGCGCAGCATGGAATACATCAGCCGGAACGCGATCGAGTCGGCGAGATCGAGCACGTGATCCCAGAATTCGAGCGCGATCCGCTGCTGGGTGAGTGGATCCGACTCGGCGACAAGCCTTTCGACCGAGTCGTGCAGGAGCGTCAACTCGCCGTACACCGCCGATTCCGGTTCCGCGATGGGCGCCGCCGCGGCCTCGGCCGACGGGGTCGTGCCGCCCCCACGAGCGGCCTCCCTGCGCACCCGGCGCGCGGCGAGCTCGGCGATCTTGGGCCCGTTGTGCAACCGCGCCTCGAGAATGCTCCGCGCGACCGCCGGATCGATCGATTCCCCCCGAAGCAACAGCCGTGGCAACACCTCCAGCCCTGAACTGCGCCGATAATCCAGCACAGTCGTCGCTTCCCCCTGCCGCACCGAGACCAAACCAGCCGCCGCCAACCGCTGCAACGCCTCCCGCACCGCAGGCCGCGAAACCCCCAGCGCCTCGGCCAGCTGCCGCTCACTCGGCAACGAACTCCCCACCGCCAGCTCCTCACCCAGCACCTGCTCGGCAATCTGCTCGAACACGTCCCCGGATACCGACCGCTTCACAACAGGAGTCCACGCCATGACCCAAGCATGCGCTCGTCTGGCCAGCTGGTCAAGTGGTAAGACCAGTCCGTCGAAGCATGGAACCTCGGGCGGGACGGCTATCAGTCTGAGCAGGCAAAATCCCGCTTCGGCGCAGGCTTGGGCGGTAGCGGTTCGAAGGCGACCACAGCCGCGACTGTCGCACCGCCCGACCGGTACTCGCCCCACGTTCAACGAATCGGGGGCGCGCGATCACCACGCTCTGGTGACGGAAACTACTCGGCCGATGCGGCCACCACATCGTGGTGATCAACCGTTCAGCTGGGGTCGGATCCTCGGATGGCGGAGAGCCAGGTGGCGGTGGCGGCGGCGACGGTGGTGGCGCCGATGAAGGCGGGGAGGCCGCCGTTCATGACGTAGACCCAGAGGAGGCCGGCGAAAGGGGCGGCGACCGTGGATTGGGCGTCGAGGATCAGGCGGCGGGTCGGGGTGAAAGCGGGTGGGTCGGCGGGACGGGTGGGGTTGTCGACGAGTTTGCCCGGCGGTTCGGTGGAGCGTGCCCGGCCGGAGGGGAAAAAGCGGGTCGAGCCCGCGGAAATCGACCGCGGGGTGATGTCCAGGTCGGTGGGAGTGAGGGTGGACAGCGCCGGTTCGTAGAACACCGGCTGCCACACCGTGCGCTCACCCACGCTGATCTCCAGAAACGACCGGCTCACCAGCCGATGCTGCTGCCGAACCCGCCGCCCCGTCGCGATCCCGCTCGCACCCTGCCGACCTGCGGCATCCCGATGATTCGGTGCAACCTCGCTCGACTCGCCCTGACGCCCGGCGATCCCACTTCCGCCGGTCTCACCCAGTCGCGTCACTGCCCCGCTCGGCAGAACCCCGAACGCCAGCGCCATCTGATAGCCGGTGTACCCGAGCACCCCCAACGCCACCACCGCCAGCGCACTCACCTGATCCAGGTCGGCGAACGGCACCCACGCCGCGATGACGACGAGGGTGCCGCACGTGACCGCCAGTGGATAGGTGAGGGCGCGCAGGCTCACTTCAGGAAGCCGACCTTGGTGTAGTCGGGTGACGCGAGCCCGAACGCTCCGTAGTTGGCGAGGTTCTCCCGCACGGCATAGGTGCCCGAAGCCTGTTGCAGCGGAATCGAATAGCCGGAAGCGAAGATCAGCTTGTCGCATTCGTTGGCGAGTTCGCGTGCCTTGTCGGGATCGAGTTCGGAGATCGTGCGTTCGATGAGCGCGTTCAGCTCCGGCGACCCGATCCGGGCCTTGTTGGACTTCAGGTTGTTCGGGTCGTAGGCGTAGATCTGCGGCAACGCGCCGAGCGGCAGCACGCTTCCGCCCCAACTGAACTGGGCCAGTTCGAAATTGCCCGGGTCGATGACGTCCTTGAAAAGCCCTGCGCCCGGCACCGTCTGGATGTTCAGCTTCACGCCGATCTGTGCCAGGTTCTGCTGCACGATCTGCGCGGTCTGCACCCAGCCGTCCTGCTGGTACATCACATCGCGGAGTTCGAGCTTGCGCCCGTCCTTCTCACGGACCTCACCGTTGAGTTTCCAGCCGAGGTCGTCGAGCATCTTCGCCGCCGCGGTGGGGTCGAAGGAGATGGGTCCGGAGTTGTCCTGGTACCCCTTCTGGCCCTGCATGTAGATGTGGTTGTTCAGCGGCTTCGGATCGTCGACCACACCGTTCTGCGCGGCGTTGACGATGCCCTGCCGGTCGATCGCCTTGGACAGCGCGATCCGCAACTGCGGGTCCTCGAGCAGCGAACCGGGTGCGCCGTTGAACGTGATGTGCGACCAGCTCGGTTCCGGCGTGCGCCGCAGCACCACGCCTGCCGCCTGCTTGGCGCCGGTGACATTCTCGATGCCGGACATGTAGGCGACGTCGAGTTCGTTGTTCTGGATGGCGGGCAGCCAGGCCGACGAGTCGAGCACGCTGAAGGTGATCGTGTCGAGTTTGGGTGTCGCGCCCCACCAGGCCGGATTGCGTGACAGGACGATCCGATTCTGGGTACGGTCGATCGAGCTGATCTGGAACGGCCCCGCGCTGACCACGAGACCGTTGCGGTCACGGTCGTTGAACGCCGCGGCCGATTCGGTACTCGCCTTCGGATACAGCGGAATGAACTGGCCCTGCCATTCGGCATACGGCTGCGAGAAGGTGACGACGGCCTGCCGATCGTCGACACCGCGCTCCACCTTCTCCACACGCTCGAATCCGCTGGTCGCCGAGATCAGATACGCCGGGTCACGGCCACTGAGCGCCGCCGCTTGCGAGCGCAGATCCTCCCAGGTGATCGGCGTCCCGTCGGACCACACGGCCTTCGGATTGATCGTGTAGGTCACCTGTTGCGGGTTGGTGCCGGTGAGCTGGATGTCGGTGAAATAGTCGTGGTTGATGGACAATTCGCCCGCGGCATTGCTGGTGTACGCCGAAGGCAGCAGCGGCTCGATCACATCGCCGGTGTTGTCGGTGGTCCCGTCGACCTGCAAGTAGTTGAACGTCTCCGGCAGCGCGGAGAGCACCAGCCGCAGATTGCCGCCGTCGCGCAGGTCGGCCACATCGTGGGCGTTGATGTCGTTGCTGCTGCCGATGAGGTTGGTGCCGGATGAACCGCCGGTGTCGCCCGAACACCCGGACAGGATCAGGCCGATTGCCACACATGGCACCGCGAATCGGGTACCGAGCGAGCGAATTCGCATGGGGTTGCGCCCTTTCCGTAAGCGGGCCGAGGTCACTTGACGAAGCCGACCTTGGTGTAGTCGTAGGAAGCCAAGCCCGAGGCACCGTAATTGGCGAGGGTTTCGCGCACCGCGACCGTGCCCGCCGACTGCACGATGGGCAGCGAGAAACCGGATTCGAAGATGATCCGGTCGGCCTTGTTGGCCATTTCGATCGCCTTCTCCGGGTCGAGCTCGGAGATGATCTCCTCGATCAGGGCGTTCAGCTCGGGCGAGCCGATGCGGCCCTTGTTGCTCAGCGGGTTTTCCGGGTTGTAGGCGTAGATCTGCGGGAGCGCACCGAGCGGGAAAATGCTCTTGGACCAGGTGAACTGCGCGATATCGAAATTGCCCGGGTCGATGACATCGGTGAACAGGCCGTTGCCCGGGTAGGTCTCGATGTGCAGTTTCACGCCGATCTGGGCCAGGTTCTGCTGCGCGATCTGGGCCATCTGCACCCAGCTGTCCTGCTGGTACATCACGTCGCGGATCTCGAGCTTGCGGCCGTCCTTCTCGCGGACGTCACCGTTGAGTTTCCAGCCGAGTTCGTCGAGCATGCGCGCCGCTTCGGCGGGGTCGTAGGACACCGACTGCGCGTTGTCCTCATAGCCCTTCTGGCCGTCGAGATAGATGTGGTTGTTCAGCGGCTTCGGGTCGGTGACAACGCCGTTCTGGGTGGCGGTGGCGATGGCCTGACGGTCGATGCCCTTGGAGATCGCGACGCGCAGCTTCGGGTCGGCCAGGATGGAACCGGGCGCGCCGTTGAAGGTGAAGTGCGAGAATCGCGGCGCGGGGGCGCGGCGCACCTTGATGCCGGGGGAATTGCTCGCGGTCTTCACTTCATCGATGCCCGAAACCGTCGCAGCGTCGAGTTCGTTGTTCTGCAGAGCGTTCAGACGTGCCGAATAGTCGAGAACGCTGTAGGTGACCGTGTCGAGCTTCGGGGTGTCACCCCACCATTTCGGGTTGCGGTTCAAGGTGATGCGCTGCTGCGCGCGGTCGATCCCGGTCACCATGAACGGCCCCGCCGACAGCGGCATTTCGTTGCGGTACATGTCGTCGAAGGCCTGGGGCGTTGCGGTGCTCTGCTTCGGGTACAGCGGATTGAACAGGCCCTGCCATTCGGCGTAGTGCTTGGCGTAGGTGACGACCGCCTGCCGGTCGTCGACGCCGCGCTCGACCTTCTCGACGCGGTCGTAGCCCTGCGTCGCCGACACCTGATAACCGAGATCGCGACCACTCAAAGCATGTGCCTGCGACTTCAGATCCTCCCAGGTGATGGGCGAACCGTCCGACCACACCGCCTTCGGATTGATCGTGTACGTCACCTGCTGCGGCTCGGTGTTGGTGAGCTGCACGTCGGTGAAATAATTGTGGTCCACCGTGATGTTGCCTGCCGCGTCGGCATTGATGGTGCCGGGCAGAGTCCACCCGACCACATCGCTCACCTCGCTGTCGCCGTCGATGTGATTGGCATTGAAGGTGGGTGGGAAACCGGTGAGCGGCAGGCGGAGATTGCCGCCGTCCCGCAATTCGTCGCGTTCCTTGGGGTTGATGTCGTTCATCGCCGTGATCGAACTCGACCCGGTCTCCAGCTCGGGACCGGAACCACAACCACCGAGCAGCAGCGTCAGCGCCGCCACTGGTGCGGCGACGCGAAATCCGGCGCGACGCAGCCGGGAACCATAGGTAGCTGTGGTCATTTCAGGAATCCGATCTTCGTGTAGTCGTAGGTGGCCAGTCCCGGTGAACCGATATTGGCCAGCGTCGAGCGGGCGCCGACGCTGCCGTCGGTTTGCATGAGTGGCAGGGAATGGCCTTCTTCGAAGACTTTGCGGTCGACTTGGTTGGCGAGTTCGATGGACTTTTCCGGGTCGAGTTCGGTGAGGGTGCGTTCGATGAGCGCATTGAGTTCAGGGGAGCCGATGCGGCCGTAGTTGCCCTGCAGGTCGTTGGGGTCGTAGTAGTAGATCTGGCGGATGCTGCTCAGGGGGAACGGGTCGCCCTGGAAGATGAATTGGGCGGCGTCGAAGTCGCCGGGCTGGATGACATCGGTGAAATAGCCCGCGCCCGGTTTGGTGTCGATGGTGAGGCCGACGCCGATCGCGGCCAGGTTCTGCTGGATGATCTGGGCGATCTGCACCCAGGTCGGGTCGTTGTACATCACGTCGCGGATGACGAGTTTGCGGCCGTCCTTCTCTCGCACGTCGCCGTTGAGTTTCCAGCCGAGGGCGTCGAGTTCGCGGGCGGCGGCGTCGGGTTCGAAGCCGAGACTGTTGTCCTGGTAACCCTTTTGGCCCTGCAGGAAGATGTGGTTGTTCAACGGGGTCGGCTGTTCGACGAGACCGCTCTGCAGGGCGGTGACGATGTGCTGACGGTCGATAGCCTTCGAAATAGCCACGCGGACACCCTGATCGGCCAGGATCGAGCCGGGTGCGCCGTTGAAGGTGATGTGGCGCCACCGGTTACCCGGTGCGCGGCGCACGACGAGTCCATCGGTGCCGCGCACGGTCTGCACATCTTCGAGGGTGGTCAGCCGGACCAGGTCGAGTTCGTTGTTCTGCAATGCCTGCACCCACGACGAATGGTCGAGCACCGAGTAGGTGATGGTGTCGAGCACCGGCTTGTCACCCCACCAGCGGGGGTTGCGGCCCAGCGTGATCCGGCCCTGACCGCGATCGGTTCCGGTGACGATGAACGGTCCGGCCGACACACCCATCGCATCGGCAAGGCTGGTGTTGAACGCCTCGGGCGTGCTGGTCACCGACTTCGGGTAGAGGGTGGTGTTGCCCGCGAACTGTCCGCGCCAGTCGGCGTAGGGGGTGTTGAAGGTGAGCACGGCCTGCCGGTCGTCGACGCCGCGCTCCACCTTCTCGACGAATTCGAAACCGTTGGTGATCGCGATCAGGTACCGCTTGTCGCGCCCGCTCAGCGCGTTGGCCTGGGCGGCGATGTCCTCCCAGGTGATGGGCGTACCGTCGGACCACACCGCCGCGGGGTTGATCGTGTACGTCACCCGCATCGGGTCGGTGCTGGTCAACTCCACGCCGGTGAAGAAGTCGGTGTCGACCGTCAGCTGGCCCGACGCGTCCACTTCGAACGCGCGCGGCAACATGGCGCGCACGATCTCGCCGATCTCCCCGTCGTTGCCGTCGTTGGACAGCGTGTTCCAGTTCGCCGGATACGAGGTGACGGCCAGGCGCAGATTCCCGCCCTCGCGCAGTTCCCCGACGTCGGTGGGATTGATGTCGATGGAGCTGCCGATCGCGCCGGTGTACCCGTCGGCCGCGTCGTCACCGCCGCTACAGCCCGCCACGATCATCCCGGCGGCCACCACCACGGCCGCACAGCGCAGCCGGGCACCGTGCGTGCGTAGGCGTCGGGTTCTCATGGCGTCTCCTCCAAGGTCAGCCGCTCACGGCGGGTTCGGGCACGGCCGCGATCAGCGAGCGGGTGTACTCGTGCTGAGGATTCGCGAAAATCTGCTCCGCCGGACCGGATTCGACGATCTTGCCGCGCAACATCACCGCGATGTCGTGGGCGAGATTGCGCACCACCGACAGGTCGTGCGACACGAACAGATACGACAGCCCCCGTTCGGCCTGCAGATCGCGCAGCAGATTCAGCACACCGGCCTGAATCGACACGTCCAGCGACGACACCGGTTCGTCCAGGACGAGCAAGGACGGATCGAGCGCGAGCGCCCGCGCGATGCTGATGCGCTGCTTCTGCCCGCCGGAGAAATCCGACGGGTACCGGTCGGCGTGCTCGGGCCGCAACCCGACCTGCCGCAACAACTCCGGCACTCGCTTGTTCACCTCGTCGCGGGAGCGGCCGTCGATGCGCAAGGGTTCGGCGAGCACGTCGAAGATCGGCAGGCGCGGGTCGAGCGAGGCGCTCGGGTCCTGGAAGACGATCTGCATCTTGCGCCGGATCTCCCGGATCTGCGCCTTGGTGAGTGTGGCGACATCGTGACCGAGCACCTCGATCGAACCCGATTGGGGGCGAACCAGATCCATGATCTGGGTGAGCGTCGTCGACTTACCGGAACCGGACTCGCCGACCAGCGCCAGGGTGCGGCCCGCGCGCACACTGAAACTGATCCCGTCGACGGCCCGCACCTCGCCGGTGCGCCGCCGCAACAGCACACCCGAGGTGAGCGGGAAGGTTTTCACCAGGTCGGTGACCCGCAGGACCACGTCGTCGTCGGTGCGGTCGGGATGCGGTTGGGCCGCGATGTCAGCGCGGTAGGCGTCGAACAGTTCCGGTGTGCCGAGTTCGGCGGTGCGGATGCAGGCCGCCGAATGGCCGGGGCTCACCCGCTCGAGCGGGGGTTCGGCGGCGGTGCAGTCGTCGATCGAGACGGGGCAGCGCGGCGCGAACGAGCACCCCGGCGGCAGGGCGTGCATGGCGGGCGGGGCGCCGACGATCGGGATCAGCGGGGTGCGGGCGGGGCCGTCCATGCGGGGGATGGAACCGAGCAGGCCGACCGTGTACGGCATGCGCGGACCCGCGAAAAGTTCTGTCACCGGGGCGGTTTCGACGACCTTTCCGGCGTACATCACCGCGACCCGGTCGGCGAGCGTCGCCGCGATACCCATGTCGTGGGTGATCATGATGACGCCGGCACCGGTGATGTCGCGCGCCTTGCGCAGCAGGTCGAGGATCTGCGCCTGCACGGTGACGTCGAGCGCGGTGGTCGGCTCGTCGCAGATGATGAGGGCGGGATCGTTGGCGATGGCCATCGCGATCACCACCCGCTGACGCATACCGCCGGAGAACTCGTGCGGGAAGGCGCGTGAGCGCACCCGCGCGTCGGGGATGCCGACGAGTTCGAGCAGCTCGACAGCCTTTTCGCCGGCTTCCTTGCGGTTCATCTTGCCGTGCGCGAGCAGCGCCTCGGCCACCTGATCGCCCACCCGGTACACCGGCGTGAGCGCCGAGAGCGGGTCCTGGAACACCATGCTGATCGAGGAACCGCGCAGCTTCGACATCTGCTTGTCGCCCAGGCCGAGCAGTTCGCGGCCACGCAACCGCACCGAACCCTGCACCCGCGCCTGCTCGGGCAGCAACCCGATCACCGCGAGCGAGGACACCGACTTACCAGAACCGGACTCGCCGACGATCGCGAGGACCTCACCGTCGGACACGGTGTAGTTCACCCCGCGCACCGCCTCGACGCGGCCCTCCTCACCGGGGAACGACACGCGCAGATCGGTGACTTCCAGCAGCGGTGCGGTCGAATTGGTCATCGCTTCTCGTCCTTACGCTCGGCGCTGTCCTTGCGCCACTTGCGCGCGCCACGGGCACCGGGGTCGAACGCGTCACGCAGACCGTCGCCGACCAGGTTGGCGCACAACACGATCGTGATGAGCAGCCCACCGGCGAACAGGAACAACCACGGATAGGTGAGCGCCGACTTGGTGCCCGCGGCGATCAGCGAACCCAGCGACACATCGGGCGGCTGCACACCGAAACCGAGGAAGCTCAAACCGGTTTCGGCCATGATCGCCGCGCCGACGGCGAGGGTGGTGTCGATGATGAGGATCGAGGCGATGTTCGGCACGATGTGGCTCACGATGATCTTGCGCGTCGGCGCGCCCATATACCGTGCGGCACGGACGAATTCGCGATCACGCAGGCTCAGGGTGAGGCCACGGATGATGCGTGCGGCGATCATCCAGCCGAACACGCTGAGCAGCACGATCAGGATCGCGATCGACCCGGAACCCTTGGTGCGCGGGGCGAACAGCGCGATGATGATGAAGCTGGGCACCACGAGCAGCAGGTCGACCAGCCACATGATGGCCCGGTCGGTCCAGCCGCCGAGCAGTCCGGCCACCGCACCGGCGGCCGCGGCGATCACGCTGGAGAACAGGGCGACACAGAACCCGATGACGAGCGATTTCTGCAGGCCACGCAGGGTTTGGGCGAGCACGTCCTGCCCGATCTGGGTGGTGCCGAACGGGTGCTCGAGGCTCGGCGGCTTCATCAGCGCCTTGTAGTCCATCTGCTGGTAGTCCCAGGGCAACAGCGGCGGGAGCGCGAAACTGGCGATCAGCAGCAGCACCAGGATCACCGCACCGGCAACGGCCGGCTTGTTGCGCAGGAAACGCCGCCACACCAATTTGCGGCGACCGGCCGCCGCCACCTCCGGCGCGCCGACGACGATCAGTTCGGTCTCGGTCATGACACACGCACCCTCGGGTCGAGCAGGGCGAGAACGATATCGGACAGCAGGCCCGACACGAGCACCACCAGCCCGGCGAACGCGGTCACGGTGACCACCACGTACAGATCCTGGGCATTGATCGAATCGACCAGCCACTCACCCACACCGTGCCAGCCGAAGATCTTCTCGGTGAAGGTGGCGCCGGTGATGAGACCGCCGAGACTGTAGGCGAAAATCGTCGCCATCGGGATCAACGCGGTGCGCAGGCCGTGTTTGTAGAGCGCCCGATTACGGGTCAGGCCTTTGGCTCTCGCGGTCCGGATGAAATCGCTCTGCAGGACATCGAGCATGGCGTTGCGCTGATAGCGGCTGTACCCGGCCATGCCGCCGAGTGCGAGCGCCAAGGTCGGCAGCACGAGATGCTGTACGCGGTCGACGATCTGATTCCACAGGCCGGTGATCTCGGTGGCCGAGGTTTCACCCGTATAGAGGAATATCTGGCTGCCGGTGAGCGTATTGATCTCCAGCGCACCGTATTTCAGCAAAGTCGCCAATAGGAAGATCGGTGTGGACAAGATCAGCAGCGACAACACCGTCGAGAAATAGTCGCTGAATTTGTACTGCCTGATCGCCCCCGCCGCACCGATCAGCACACCGAGGACGGTGCCGATGATCGAACCGAGGATCAGCAGCCGCAGACTCACCGCGACCCGTCTGCCGAGCTCCTCGCTCACCGGCTGCCCGGCCAGCGTCGTCCCGAAATCACCTTGCGCCACACCACCGAGCCAGGTGAGATAGCGCTGTGGGATCGGCTCGTCGAGATGCAGCTGCTCGGCCTTGGCGTCGATCACCGACTGCGGTGGGCGCGGATTGCGCTGCTCGAGACTGTCGAGCGGACGGAAGGTGAGCGAGGCGAGGCTGAACGTCAGAAACGAAGCCAGCAACAGGAGCACGAGGTAGTTCAGCGCGCGCCGCACCAAGAAGCCGGTCATCAGTCCCCTCTGGATCGGGTAATCAAGCCCTGATCATAAGGACAGTCACGCGTCGCCGCGTGCCGACGTGCGGCAGGATGGAAACGATGACGAGCACGCACCCGAAACCGAAGCTGGTCGCCACCGACGTCGACGGCACCCTCATCGACGACGCCGACCGGATTTCGCCACGCACCAAGGCCGCCGTCGGCGCTGTCCTCGCCGACGGCGCCACCTTCGTGCTCGCCACCGGCAGGCCGCCCCGCTGGATCGACCCGGTGGTCAGCGAACTCGGCTACGCACCGCTTGCCATCTGCGGAAACGGGGCCGTCGTCTACGACAGCGCCACCGACCGCGTGCTCGCCAGCCACACCCTCGACACCGAGACCCTCGGCTGGCTCGCCGAGATCGCCGAACGCGCGTTACCCGGATGCGGGCTCGCCGCCGAACGGGTGGGGGTGAGCGCGCACGACGCCGCCACGCCGCAGTTCGTCAGCTCGCCGACATATGAACACGCCTGGCTCAATCCCGACGACACCGTCGTCTCGCATGCCGAGGTGATCGACGCACCGGCCATCAAGATGCTGATCCGGCTCAGCACGGCCCGCAGTTCCGAGATGCGCGCGGCGCTGGCCCCGCTGATCGGCGACCGTGCCGAGATCACCTACTCCACCGAGCACGGGCTGATCGAACTCGCCGTGCCAGGGGTGACCAAGGCGTCCGGGCTGGCCGAGGTGGCGCGGCGGATGAGCGTGCGCGAGGACGAGATCGTCGCGTTCGGGGACATGCCCAACGATGTGCCGATGCTGACGATGGCCGGGCACGGGGTGGCGATGGGGAATGCGCATCCCGAGGCGCGGGCGGCGGCTGATGAGGTGACCGGGACGAATGTGGACGACGGTGTGGCGATGGTGCTCGAGCGGTGGTGGACCTAGGCGCATCCGTCGCGCTGTCGGTGCTCGGCCTCGACGGGCCCAGGGGCCGAACCGGTGAACTTTCCGGGCTGATGACAAAGAGCCGGTGCCCTCCCGAAGGAGCGCACCGGCTCTGTCGTTGCTGCGGTAGATCAGCCGACGGGGGCAGGCTCGGCGGGCGCCGATTGTGCTGGAACGCCCTGTTCAGGGGCCTGCTGTACGGCCGGCGCCTGCGGACCGGCGGGCGCCGGTGAACCCGCCGGTGGCACCGTGGTCGACGACTGCGGGCCGGTCGGTGCGGCGGCTTCCGGTGCGCCGGGTTCGGCCGGGACCGTCAGGCCGAGCGTCGGCGCGGTGGTCGGCGGCGCCTGTTCCGGCTTGCTGCCGTTCATCTCCTGCTCGTAGGTGTCGTTGTAGGTCTTCCAGAAGGTGGTGACGATGCCGGTGAGCTCGTTGAGCACCAGCGAACCGTTCTGGAAATCCGTGCGCAGACCGTCCGGGACCAGGTACGAACTGCCCGTCGGCGGGCCGAGCACGCCCGCGTCGGCACCCAGGCTCAGGTAGCGGTCGAGAATCGCGCCGACCACCTCGAACACCTGACCGTTCTCGCCCGAGTACACGAACCCGTTCG
Source organism: Nocardia sp. GTS18 (assembly GCF_013839555.1). NCBI lineage: Bacteria > Bacillati > Actinomycetota > Actinomycetes > Mycobacteriales > Nocardiaceae > Nocardia > Nocardia sp. GTS18. The sequence goes on from NZ_JACBIU010000032.1 coordinate 50,867, forward strand.
CGAACTTCGCGTACTGACGCCCACCCGCGCCCGCGAGCAGGTCCGCCTGTGGCGCGCCGAGCGGGCCGTCGGCACCACCGCGGCTCACCCAGTGCTTGGCGATCGGGTTCTCACTCGACAGGCCGAGGAACTTGTCCACCAGCGCGCCCAGCTCGGCCATGTTGCCCTGTGGAGCTCGCGCCTGATTGCTCGGCGGACGATGCGGGTTGCTCGACGCGTCGTTGGTGACCGAATTGCCCGCGGCGATGGCACGAATGCGGTCCATCATGGCGTAGGCGGCGTCGCCGGGGCAGTCGGTGTTGCCCACGTCGCGGTGCGCGAACACCACCGGCAACTCCACTGCCTCGTCCTGGGCGTACGGGGTGAACTCGGTGCCCTCGGAGTACATGACGGTCTCGCCCTCGGGATCGAGACCGGCGATTCCGGTGCGCCAGCCGATGAAACGGCCGATCGCGGTGATCGCCTCGTTGCTCGGCTGCTCGTTCTCGTAGTTGCCCATCAGCGCCACACCGGCGGTGTTCTCGTTGAATCCACCCGCGTGCGCGCCCTGCACGTCCCGGTCGAGGCCGCCGTAGCGGCCCTCGAAGATCTGTCCGTACTGGTCGACGAGAGCGTTGTAGCCCATGTCGCACCAGCCGAGCGTCTCGGCGTGATAGGCGTAGATCGCGCGGACGATACCCGCCGACTCGGCGCGGCTGTAGTCGTTGCGGCCCGCCGTGTGATGCACGGTGACGCCGCCGATGCCGTCGTCGTAGGTGGGTTCCTGGCAGCGGATCGACTCGTCGGCACCCCACTGCGCGCGGGTGATGACCTTGGGACCACCGCCCGGCAGGGCTGCCGCCACATCGTTGAGCGCGGCATCGATCGCCGCCCGGCCCGGATTGATCAGCACCGCCTTGAGCGCGGCCTCGGTGAGGTGCGCCGGGTCGTGATCCGGGCCCGCGGTGGGCTTGCGGGTCACCAGCATCTGCACGGCGGTCGTCTCGCCGACGTAGATCGGTTCGGTGCCGGTCGGTGCGTCGGCCGGGGTCTGATCGGTGGCGCGTGTGTCGATCGGATCGGCGTTGTACCAGGGGCCCCAGCTGCCGTCGGGTTGGCGGGCGCGCAGCTTGGTCGTGGTGTTGACCAGGTCACGCGCGGTGAGCGCGACCATGCTGAACGGCGTCTCCTGGGTGAGCTCCTTGACCTGGGCGCCGACCTCGTCGACGAGTTCCGGGTCGACCGCGCCCGGCGCGAGAGCCGGGGTGTCAGGGGTGGTGCCGGGTTCCAGGTTTTCCGGGTCGGCGATGAATTTCGCTCCGCCGGGGAGCTTTCGGGCCGCCGGGACCTGGGCCTGCGGAGCTGGCACGGCTTGGTCTTGCGGGGCGCCCGGTGCCTGGGCGGGGGCTGCCGGTGCCTGGCCGTTCGGCGCGCCCGGCGCCGGAGCTGATTCGGCTGGTGCGGGCGCTTGGCCCTGCGGAGCTACGGGGGCGGCTGGTGCCGGCGCTGCGGCGGGTGGCGCGGCTGGTGCCGGCGCTGCGGCGGGTGGCGCGGCTGGTGCCGGCGCTGCGGCAGGTGGCGCGGCAGGCGCGGGCGCGCCGGGTGCCGGTGCGGGAGCAGCTGGTGGCGCGGCGGCCGGGGGAGCCGTCGGGACCGCCGTGGTCGGCGCCGGGGGGCGTC